>NZ_RZPQ01001055.1:0-1542 GCF_003999135.1 Mesorhizobium sp. M7A.F.Ca.CA.004.06.1.1
CTTTGTGGTTCATCGGCGGCCTGCGCCGCTGGCGCCGTAGTCTGCTGCGCCACAAGGTCGAGGTCGCGCATCTCGATCGCTGGTACGCGCTGGCTCTCGACCATGTGCCCCAGGACTACGCACTGGCCGTCGAGATCCTCAATTGCCGCCGGCTGATCAAGGGCTACAGCGACACCCATGTCCGGGCACAGTCGAAATTCGACCGCGTGCTGTCGGCGCTCGACCTGGTCAAGGGCCGAGCCGACGCCGCCGACTGGATCCGCCGCCTGCGCGAGATGGCGCTGAAGGACGAGAAGGGCGACATGCTCGACGGCGCGCTGAAGACGGTGGCGACGCTGGGGCCGGACCCAATCGGCTGAGATATCTAGCGGGCGTCCACGGATTGGAGCGGCGCTAACCTTAACTCCGGGCTGGCTGACAGGATTGCCCGTGCGCCGGCGCTGACGCGGGGCCAGGTGCCTGGCCCCGCCGTGCTTCGATCAGTTATGGTGCCAGCGGCGCCAGTGATGGTGCGGGTGCCAGCCATAGACCGGAGCGTGCCAGTAATGGTAGTGCGGGCGCACGACGACGACGCCGTTCGGCACGCAACGGCCCCATCGGTTCGGGTGCCAGCCGATGCCGCACCCCCAGCGGACATGCTCGACCAATGCCGGGGCGGCCGGATGGGTTACAGACATGACGGGCATCGCGCTGGACGCGGTGGCGGTCACGACAGTTCCACTGACCGCCAGGATAGCGGCTGCTGCATAGTTTTTCAGGCGACTCATAATTGGGCTCCGAGTGCATTCGAGTTTGAAGATGGCCGCCCGGCACGGTGCGATCGGGCAGGCTTGTCCCTTCTCTTCATTAAACGGCGTCTCGAGCATTTTCCGTCGGTCGTCATGGCGATTTTTTCGGCGCCACGGCAGCGCGGCGTTCCATGTGGCGCAGCAATGCCTGTGCCAGCACGCTCCGGTTTTCGGGTGATGTGTTCGCCGCGAAGTCGACAATGGCCTGCTCGAGCCGGGTGCGAACCGTCGCGTCGGCGTTGCGTGCCCGCTCCAGGGCCGCCGACACGGCGGCCTTGTCCATGACAGGCTGTTGCAGCAGGTCCGCTGCCTGCTGCCTGGCCTGCTGGCCATCGAGAATGATCTGACGGGACTGCACGCGAACCTGGCGCAGCGCCTCGCGGAACGCCTTGCGATCCTGGTCGGGAAGTTGTCGGCCGGCCGATTCCAGCGAGACACCTGTTTTGGCATTTCTCAGCCAGACCGCACCGCCGACGAATGCGCCGGCAAGAAAGACGTTCAGCACCACGGAAGCAATAACCAGACCACGGACCCAGCGCGTGCTCATAGGCTTTCCTCACCGTTCTCGGCAGCGGGGCCGGCATCGCCAAACGCCGTCGCATTGGCATCCAGCACATAATGGTCCGGCTGGACCTCCGGCGTGACGATGGTCACCAGGGCCAGCCCTGCCACGGCACCGGCCAGACCAATGCCGGCAAGTCCCAGCCCCAGCCACCAGAACCGCTTACGCCGGCGCTGGACGAGGTGCCGGCCG
>NZ_RZPQ01001056.1:0-1542 GCF_003999135.1 Mesorhizobium sp. M7A.F.Ca.CA.004.06.1.1
CTCGAGGAGGAATCGACCGAGATCACCGCCAAATGGCAGGCCGAGAAGCAGAAGCTCGGGCTGGCCGCCGATCTGAAGAAGCAGCTTGACGAGGCGCGCAACGAGCTCGCCATTGCGCAGCGCAAGGGTGAATTCCAGCGCGCTGGCGAGCTTGCCTATGGCAAGATCCCGGAACTGGAAAAGAAGCTGAAGGAGGCCGAAACCCAGGACGGCAAGGCTGGCATGGTCGAAGAGGTGGTCACGCCGGATCACGTCGCGCATATCGTCTCGCGCTGGACCGGCATTCCGGTCGACAAGATGCTGCAGGGGGAGCGCGACAAGCTGCTGCGCATGGAAGACGAGATCGGCAAGCGTGTCGTCGGCCAGGGCGAGGCGGTGCAGGCTGTTTCCAAAGCGGTGCGGCGCGCTCGCGCGGGCCTGCAGGACCCGAACCGGCCGATCGGCTCGTTCATGTTCCTCGGGCCGACGGGCGTCGGCAAGACCGAACTGACCAAGGCGCTGGCAAGCTTCCTGTTCGACGACGAGGGCGCGATGGTGCGCATCGACATGTCGGAGTTCATGGAAAAGCACTCGGTCGCCCGGCTGATCGGCGCACCTCCCGGCTATGTCGGCTATGAGGAAGGCGGCGCGTTGACCGAAGCGGTGCGGCGCCGGCCCTATCAGGTCGTGCTGTTCGACGAAATCGAGAAGGCGCATCCCGATGTGTTCAACGTGCTGTTGCAGGTGCTCGATGACGGCCGCCTGACCGATGGGCAGGGCCGCACGGTGGACTTCCGCAACACGCTGATCATCATGACGTCGAACCTGGGCGCCGAATATCTCGTCAATCTCACCGAGGATCAGGACGTCGATCTGGTTCGCGACGAGGTGATGGGTGTCGTCAGGGCGTCGTTCCGGCCGGAGTTCCTCAATCGCGTCGACGAGGTGATCCTGTTCCACCGGCTGCGCCGGCAGGATATGGGCCGCATCGTCGAGATCCAGCTCAAGCGGCTGGAGAGCCTGCTTGTCGACCGCAAGATCACGCTGTCGCTGGACCAGGAGGCGGTCGACTGGCTGGCGGCCAAGGGCTACGATCCGGCCTATGGCGCGCGGCCGCTGAAGCGGGTGATGCAGAAGGAATTGCAGGACCCGCTGGCGGAGAAGATCCTGCTCGGCGACATTCTCGACGGCTCGACCGTCAAGGTGACAGCCGGTTCCGACCGGCTGAACTTCCGCTCGAAGCCGGCGATCGTCGCGGCGGAAGTGGCAGCCTGATCCTACGCCGCGCGTCCTTCCCGGACGCGCGGCGTTTTAGGTCTTTGTCATATGCATGTCGTTTTCCCAAAACCGGGGCCACTTTTGGGCGACGTGCGCAAAAAAAGGGGGCGGGATGACGCTGGACGACTACAACGGCTTCTGCGCCTCGCTGCCCGCGACGAACCACGTTGTCCAATGGGGCGGCGCCCATGTCTGGAAGGTCGGAGACAAGGTCTTCGCGGTTGGCGGCTGGGATCAGGGCCAGCAGCTCTTCGTCACCTTCAAATGCTCCGATATCGCCTATGA
>NZ_RZPQ01001057.1:0-1538 GCF_003999135.1 Mesorhizobium sp. M7A.F.Ca.CA.004.06.1.1
GGTCTGCGCTGCCCCTCATCGCCCTGCCGGGCACTTCTCCCCATATAGTGACGGGGAGAAGGACGCTGCCGCGAAGGATCTCGCCAATCTCCTGCGTTGCTGGAGAGGAGCCGAGGTCGCGGGCTACGCCGAAATCCGTTCGATCACCGCGCCGCAGTTGGACAGCTTTTCTTCCAGCCGCTCGAAGCCGCGGTCGAGATGGTAGACGCGGTTGACCGTGGTCTCGCCTTCCGCCGCCAGGCCGGCGATGACCAGCGACACCGAGGCGCGAAGATCGGTTGCCATGACCGGCGCGCCCTTCAGTTTCGGCACGCCGTCGACGATCGCCGTCTGGCCCGAAAGCGTGATATGAGCGCCGAGCCGCGCCAGTTCCTGCACATGCATGAAGCGGTTCTCGAAGATCGTCTCGGTGATCCGCGACTTGCCCTTGGCCATCGTCATCAGGCCCATGAACTGCGCCTGCAAATCGGTCGGGAAGGCCGGAAACGGCGCTGTCGTCACGTCGACCGGCGAAATGCCGGCGCCGTTGCGCCTCACACGAATGCCGGAATTGGTCGGGGTGATCTCCGCACCCGTCTGGGCGATCACGTCCAGTGCCGTCTGCAGCAGGTCCGGCCGCGCGCCTTCGAGCACGACGTCGCCGCCGGTCATGGCGACGGCCATGGCATAGGTGCCGGTCTCGATGCGGTCGGGGATGACGCGCACGCGCGCACCCGACAGCGATTCGACGCCGTCGATGGTGATGGTTGGCGTGCCGGCGCCGGAAATCTTCGCGCCCATGGCGTTGAGGCACTCGGCGAGGTTGACGATCTCGGGCTCGCAAGCCGCATTTTCCAGCACCGTCTCGCCCTTGGCGAGCGCCGCGGCCATCATCAGCACATGGGTGGCGCCGACCGAGACTTTCGGGAAGATGTAGCGGTTGCCGACAAGCCGGCCATTCCTTGTCTTGGCGATGACATAGCCGGTGTCGACGTCGATATCGGCGCCCAGCGCCTGCAGGCCCTCGAGGAACAGATCGACCGGCCGCGTGCCGATGGCGCAACCGCCCGGCAGCGACACTTTGGCTTCGCCCATGCGGGCCAGCAGCGGGCCGATCACCCAGAACGAGGCGCGCATCTTCGACACCAGTTCGTAGGGCGCTGTGGTGTCGACGATGTTGCGGGCGGAGAAGTTGATGGTGCGCGAATAGCCCTCATTCTGCTTCTCGCGGCGGCCATTGACCGAATAATCGACGCCGTGGTTGCCCAGGATGCGGATCAGTTGCTCGACATCGGCCAGATGCGGCACGTTTTCCAGCGTCAGCGTGTCGTCGGTCAAAAGCGAGGCGATCATCAAAGGCAGCGCCGCGTTTTTCGCGCCCGAGATCGGAATGCTTCCGGAGAGCTTGTTGCCCCCGACAATTCTGATGCGATCCATGGAAGAACGTCCCTCTCGGCCAAAAAGGGCCGGTTCAATCGTTTGAGTAGCGGCCCGTCTAGACCATTGGCCAATCTGGTTCAAGAATTACGCTGGTTCAAGAAATGGGATTTCGCCCACCC
>NZ_RZPQ01001058.1:0-1534 GCF_003999135.1 Mesorhizobium sp. M7A.F.Ca.CA.004.06.1.1
GCTCGGGCTCGAAATCGAGAGCGATTTGCCTAAGATCGACACGCTGCTGGTCGCTG
Organism: Mesorhizobium sp. M7A.F.Ca.CA.004.06.1.1; assembly: GCF_003999135.1. Taxonomy (NCBI): domain Bacteria; kingdom Pseudomonadati; phylum Pseudomonadota; class Alphaproteobacteria; order Hyphomicrobiales; family Phyllobacteriaceae; genus Mesorhizobium; species Mesorhizobium sp. M7A.F.Ca.CA.004.06.1.1. The sequence continues at coordinate 57 of NZ_RZPQ01001058.1, forward strand.
TCGGCGGCGGCGGCCTGATCGGCGGCATCGCTGCCTGGTTTACCGGCCGCATCCGTATCATCGCCGTCGAGCCGGAAGGAGCGCCGACGCTTCATCGCGCCTTCGAGGCCGGACACCCCGTCGACGCGCCGGCCGAGGGTATCGCCGCCGATTCGCTGGCGCCAAAGCGCGTCGGCGAAATGATGTTCCCGATTGCCGAAGCCTTTGTCGAACGCTCGATCCTGGTCAGTGACGACGACATCATCGCCGCGCAGAAGGCGCTGTGGAACCGGGCCCGCATCATCTCCGAGCCGGGTGGCGCCGCCGCCTTTGCCGCGGTCCTGTCGGGCCGCTATGCGCCGGCGGCGGGCGAACGGGTCGCCGTGCTGGTCTGCGGAGCGAATGCGGACCCCGCTACCTTCTAAAGGGCCTGCTGCCTTCTAAAGGGTATGCAGGATGGAACTATAACGGTCCACTTCACGTTTTTCCGAACTGCCTCGCCTTTGCCGTGTTTGCTGGTATTCTTTGAGTCGTGAGGCGTCGGGCTATCCTGCCCGCTCCACAGCATGATCCCGAAAAGTGAAATCCCTTTCGGAACAGATCATGCTCAAAGGGATAAGGCCGCATCCCGGTTTTCGGGATAGGCTCAAGGAAGGGCCGATGACGCAACGACCCACCTTCAGCAGTGATCGCGGCCTGGCCGGACGCCTGGCCTTGAGCCGGTTGGCGACGCGGGTCTCGATGATGGTCGAGCGCGGCTGGCCGTTGCTGCTCCCGCTCGTCATCGTCGCCAGCCTGTTCCTCAGCATCTCCTGGCTGGGGCTGTTCTCCCGGCTGCCGGATATGGCGCGCATCGGCCTGGTCGCTGCTTTTGCCATAGCGGCACTGGCCGCGCTCTATCCGCTGCGCTTCTTCCGCCTGCCGGGCGCCGGCGAAATCGACCGCCGCATAGAGGCCGCCAATCAACTGTTGCACAGCCCGGTGCTGGTGCAGACCGACCGGCCCAGCGGCAGGGAAAGCAGCTTCTCGCAGGCGCTGTGGCGCGAACACCAGAAGCGTATGGCTGGAAAGCTCGACAACCTTGGCGCCGACCTGCCGCGCACGCGCGTGCCGGAGCGCGACCCCTGGGGGCTGCGCGCGGTGGCGGCCCTTTTGCTCGTTACCGCCTTCGCCTTCTCCTTCGGACCGACGGGCGGCAGGATCAGCGACGGCTTCAATGCCCATGGCGCGCGCGATATCGTGCCGCCGCGCATCGACGCATGGGTGACGCCACCGGCCTATACCGGCAAGCCGCCGATCTTCCTGACCGCCGACGCCAACCAGGCGATCCCGACCTTTACGGTTCCCGAAGGCAGTGACGTTTCGCTGCGCGTGACGGGTGGCTCAGGCGAGGAGACGCTCGGCTATGCCGACAAGAATGGCAACGCCCGCGCCATCGATCCCGCTGCGCCGCAGGCCGCCGCCAAGCCGGCTGCAAGCCCGGCGCCGCCGTCCAAGGT
>NZ_RZPQ01001059.1:0-1531 GCF_003999135.1 Mesorhizobium sp. M7A.F.Ca.CA.004.06.1.1
CAACCGGGCAGCCGGCTCTGGCTGGAGACCACCGACCCGCTGGCCGTCATCGACATTCCGGCATTCTGTTCGGAGAGCGGCCACCAGTTGATTGAAACGGCGGCGGTCTCCGGCGGCCATCGCTTCCTGGTCGAGTGCGGCGCGCCGTAATCGTGGGAGCTACCGCCCGGCAATCGCCAGCGGGTTGTTTTCCAGCGCGGCGCGATCGGGCGTGTCGATCGACGGCCGGTTGGTGAAGGCGGCGAACAGCCTGCGGATATAATCTTCGGGCATATCGAGCGTGATCAGCACCAGCCGCGTGCCGCGCTGGCCATCTGGCCAGGACGGCAATTGCACCGGCGGATGCAGTATCTTCTGCACGCCATGGATCACCAAAGGCCGCGACGGGTCTTCCCTGAGCTCGATGACGCCCTTCATGCGCAGCAGGCGCTCGCCATGTGTCGAGCGCAGCAGGTCGAGGAACATCTCGATCGCCGAAAACGGCACCGGGCCGTCATGCACCAGCGAATAGGAACGCACCCGCGAATCGTGGCGATGACCGTGGTCATGGCCATGTTCGTGATCATGCCCATCATGGTGATCATGATCATGATGGTGATGATCATGAGCGGCTTCCTCGCCCAGCCAGCGCCGCACATCGGCGGATTTGGTTGCCGGGTTGTAGAGGCCGCAATCAAACAGCGCCGCCACGCCTGTCCCCGTGTCACCGGCATCGAGCAGTTCGGCGCCCGGATTGATCTGCCGCAGGCGCGCCCGAAGCATTTCCAACTCATTGGGATCGGCGACCAGATCGGCTTTGCTGAGCACGATGCGATCGGCGACGGCAGCCTGCTTGACCGCCTCGACATGGGCGTCGAGCGTGGCGTTGCCGTTGACGGCATCGACCAGCGTGATGACGCCGTCGAGCCGGAAGGCCTGGATCAGCGCCGGATGCGCCATGATCGACTGCAGCACCGGCGCCGGGTCGGCAAGGCCGGTGGTCTCGACGATGACGCGGGCAAGCCGGGCGATGCGGCCGGTCTGCAGCCGGTCGACCAGGTCGGCCAGCGTGTCGACCAGTTCGCCGCGCACCGTGCAGCAAAGGCAGCCGTCCGAAAGCTGGATGATGCCGTCGGAAGACTGCTCGACCAGCAAATGGTCGATCGCCACCTCGCCGAACTCGTTGATGATTACCGCCGTGTCGGCCAGCGCCGGATCCTTGAGCAGCCGGTTGAGCAGCGTCGTCTTGCCGGCGCCTAGGAAGCCGGTCAGCACCGAGACGGGGATCGGGAAGCCGCTGCCCATTGGCTAGTTCGCAACCTTGGCCGGCTGGTCGCCCTGCGCGGCGGAGCCGGCAATCTTCGGGCCTGCGCCGGCCGGTGCCGGCCTGTCGGGCCGCCAGCTCGGGATCGGCACATCGGCATATTCCTGACCGCCCCGGTCGAGGATGGCCTTCGGCGCCGGACCGGTGGCGCCGCCAAGGCCGACGGCAACCAGCGTCGGCACATGGTCGAGCTTTTCCTGATAGGGCGATTTCGGCACGTCCTTGGCG
>NZ_RZPQ01000105.1:0-11547 GCF_003999135.1 Mesorhizobium sp. M7A.F.Ca.CA.004.06.1.1
GTCGTGGGCTCGTCGGCAATCAGCAGTTTCGGTTCGCAGGCAAGGGCCGCCGCAATCATCACCCGCTGACGCATGCCACCGGATAGCTCGTGAGGATAGGCGCCCGCGCGCCTTGGCGCGTCCTTGATGTGCATGTCTTCGAGCAGTCCGACCGCCCGCGCATTGGCCTGCCGCCAGGATACGCCCTGATGGACCACCATCGCTTCTCCCACCTGACGCCCGACCGTCATGATCGGATCAAGATGCGTCGACGGGTTCTGGAAGATCATCGCCGCTTGCCCGCCACGCAGCTGGCCCAGATCGGCATCCTTCATGGCGAGGACATCGCTGCCCTCGAACATGATCCGACCCGACTTCACCAGTGCGTTGCCGGCAATCAGCTTGAGGATGGCTCTGCAGGCCACCGTCTTGCCCGATCCGGATTCACCGACGATCCCAAGGACCTCTCCCGCTTTCAGTGAAAAGCTGACGCCGCGCAGGGCGTGGACGTCGCCAAAATTGGTGGCGAAGTCGATGGTGAGGTTCTCGACGCTGACGAGGTCGCTCATCTCAGGATTCCGTGTTCAGGAGGCGGGCGAGACCATCAGCGGTCAACGAGAGGCCCAGCGCCAGAAGGCAGATGGCGATGCCTGGGAAGATCGCAATCCACCATGCGGTCGTCAGGTAGGTCTGCCCGTCCGCGATCATGGCGCCCCATTCGGGCGTTGGCGGTTGTACGCCGAGGCCGAGAAAACCCAATGATGATCCGAGCACGATGGCCAGCACGGCATCGGTCATGACGAAGACGATCGATGGGACGATGGCATTCGGCAGGATGTGGAACAGCATGATGCGCAAATGCCCAAAACCCATGCCACGTGCCGCCAGCACGAAATCGACGCCGCGCAGCACCAGCGCCTGGCTCCGCACAAGTCGCGCATAGCTGACCCAGTTCACCAAGGTGAGCGAGATGAAGTAGCTCTTGAGGCCGGGCCCCAGCACGGCCACGATGGCGATCACGAGGACGAAATAGGGAAATGATACGGTGACCTCGAGGATGCGCATCAGCGCCGCATCGATCCGGCCACCCAGATAGCCGGCGATAAGGCCGATGATCGTCCCCAGGATGATCGGACCGACGACGCCGAAGAAGGCCATGGCGAGATCGTAGCGTGCGGCAAACAGTGTCCGCGCCAGGACATCGCGGCCGATGGCGTCGGTGCCAAACCAATGCTCGGCGCCAGGTGGTTTCAGCGCCTGCATCACATCGACCTTGATCGGGTCGAAACTGGTCAGCACCGGCGCCAAAATGGCCACGACGATCCAGGCCAAGGTGATGGCGCCGCCAATGATCAAGGTTGCCGGCATCGTGCGGATACGCGCCATGGCCAAGGAGCCGCTGCCCTGCATCACATCGCTCATAATTCCACCCGTGGGTCGAGAATGGCGGTCAAGACATCGACGGCAAAATTCGAAATGACGACACCTACGGCAAGCAGCAGGGCCACCGCCTGGACGACGAACTGGTCGTGCGTGAGAACGCCGCGGATGAGCAGGTTGCCGAGCCCTGGAATGTTGAAGACATTTTCGACAACGACCGTTCCGCCGATCAGGAAGGCGACCACGACGCCCAGCAGATTGACTGTCGGCAAAAGGGAATTCCAGAACACATGCCGGGAAAAGATGTAGCTTTCCGGCAGGCCCCTGGAGCGGCAGGCGATCGCGTAATCCTTGTCCATCTGCTGAATGAAGGTCGCGCGCAGATTGCGCGCGAGGATCGGCGTCACCCCGATGCCGATCGTCAGGGCCGGCAGGAACAGATGCCACAGATTGTTGAAAAAGGTCGGCCCGTAACCGGATACGGGGAAGATCTTCAGCCGCAGGCAGAAGCCCATGATCAGCAGCAGGCCGACAAAGTAGGACGGCACGCCGACGCCCGCGACGCAGACGAGACGGATGAGGTGATCGATCCACCGTCCGCGCTGCCGGGCAGCGGTGACCGCGAGCGCGAATGTCAACAGCAGCGAGATCACGAGGCCATAGAGGATCAAGAAAACCGTTGGCGCGATCCGTGCCGCGATGACGCCGCTGACGGGACCCCGGAAGGCGATCGACTGACCGAAATCGCCGCGCAGGCAATTCAGCACGTAATAGAAATACTGCACGGGGATGGGCTGATCGAGACCGTATCGCGCCCGCACGAATTCGATCGCCTCCTGACTGGCCTTGGGGCCAAGCATGAGGCGAACCGGATCGCCGGGTGTCATTTGCAGCAGCAGGAAGGTGATCACACTGATACCCAGCAGCACGGGGATCAACTGTATCGGCCGCCTGAGCACGAAGGAGAATCGATTCATGGGTCGGGATCCTGGTGTCAAATCGATGCGAGACGGGGACGAAGATCTCGTCCCCGTCTCGCATCCTGTGCCGATCAATCCAGGCTGGTCCCGCCGATGGACGAGAATTGCAGGCCGACGTTCAGGACCAACCCTCTCACGCTCGGAGCATAGGCGTTGAGCCACGTCGGGTGATAGAGCGCCACCTGCGCCACCTCGTCCACCACGGTCTTCTGGATCTGGGCATAGAGCTCGGCCCGTTTGGCATTGTCCGCCTCGCCCGAGGCTTCATCGATCAGTTTGTCGACCGTTTCGTTGTTGTAGCGGGTGTAGTAGGACTTGTTGTCGCCCGCGCCCCAGACGCACCAGCGCAATGCGTTGTCGGGATCTCGCGTCTCGTTGTACCACCAGTTCATTTCCGCCTGGTACTCGCCATCGGCGAGGCGGGTCCATGCCTGGGTTGAATCGATCTTGGCAATGTTGACGGTGATGCCGACTTCCGCCAACTGCGCCTGGATCAGCACCGCCGCCTTTTCCTCGTCGGCACTTCCGGCATTCTGAATGAGTTCGAAACTGGCTCCGGTCTTGCCGGATTCAGCCAACAGGGCCTTGGCCTTTTCGACGTCTCGGGCAATGACTGGCAGCGATTTGTCGAAGAAATCGAGTGTCGGGCTCATGATGGAACTGGCCGGCGTGCCGAGACCCAGCGTCACCGCGGCATTGATGGCGGTGCGGTCGATGCCGTAGCTGACGGCCTGGCGGAATTTGAGGTCGTTGAAGGGTTCTGCCGAATGGTTGATCAGCATGTCATAAGTGGTGCTCGAAGGTTCAGGGTCGGCGCGGAAGCCGGCGGCCTTCAACTCGGCCATGCGCGGGGCCGGAACTCCTAGGCAGACATCGAGCTCGCCCGCCTGGAACATCGAGACCCTGGTGTTGTCGTCCGGGACATAGCGGAATTCGACGCCGTCGATCTTGGGCTCGCCTTGGCGGTAATAGTGCTCGTTGCGGCCAAGGACCACGCGGTCTCCCGGCTTCAATTCGACGAATTTGAACGGCCCTGATGTGACCGGCGCCTTGGCGAAAGCGTCGTCGCCCATTTTCTCGACCGCTGCCTTCGGCACAATGCCGGTATTCCAGATTTCGGTCAGCGTCAGGAAGGGCGTGAATTTGCGATCGAGCGTCATCACCACTGTCCTGGCGTCCTTTGCCTCGATCTTGGTCAGGGGCTGGAACGGCGCCGCATAGGCGGAATCCTTCTGGAAGCGCATGCGGTTCCAGCTGAACGCCACGTCCTCGGCCGTGATCGGCGACCCATCGGAAAATTTGGCCTCGCGCAGGTGGAAGGTATAGGTCTTGCCGTCATCCGCGATGTCCCAGCTCTCGGCAAGGCCCGGGCCGACTTCAGTGCGATCGGCATTGGCATGCAGCAGGCGTGCATACATCATGCCCTGGATGAGGATATCGGCTCCGTAAGTGGTTTTGATCGGGTCCAGGGTGAGAACCTCGGCTCCATAGGCCATACGCAGTATCTTGCTGCCGTCAGCATTGGCTCGAAGCAATGTGGCCGGCAACGTCGCGATGCTGAAGCCGGCAAACGCCGCACTTTTGAGGAATACTCTGCGGTCCATGACAATCTCCCATTTTCGTTGATGATGTTCCCGGGGCGGTTCCATGCTTGTTGGTTCAAGCAGTCGTTGTTGGTTCAAGCAGTCTTGGTGATGTGGGTAGGTGGTTTGCGCTGGTGCCAGGCGTAGTCGGCTTCAAGCACCGCACCCAACCGCAGCAGCAGATCGTCGCGTCCGAACGCGGCGACAAACTGCACTCCGATCGGCAGGCCGTTTTGCGTCCAGCCGAGCGGCAGGGATATCGCCGGCGATCCGGTGCCGTTGAAGAGCGCGCTGAACGTCTCCTTCGGCGCCAGATCGGCGAACACCGTGTCGATGTCGCGGCCAGGACGATCCGGGTCGTACGTGCCGAGCAACTCCGGCGAGATCGCGCAAGTCGGCGTCACCAGCACGTCATGGACGGCCAGGAATTCGCCAACCGTCCGCGTGATCCGGTCATACACCGCGAGAGCCGCGATCAGGCTTGCCGCATCGAGCGTTCGGCCATGGCGGTAGACGGCAAGTGTCGTCTGCTGCAGGCTGTCTTCATCGATCGGCCGCCGCAGCAGGCCCGCCAACTCGTCGAGCGACTGCGCCGTAGAAGCTGCCCAGATCACTTTCTGTGCCGCCAGATAGCGCTCATAATCGAACACAGGCCCGGCTTCGACGACCTTGTGGCCCAGTTGCTCCAGCCTCTTGCCCACTTCGAGGACTGCCGCCTTCACCTCGGGGTCGAGCGGATAGCCGGACCAGGACGTTGTGCACAGGGCAATGCGCAAAGCCTTGGGTGGCGTCTTGATCGCCTGGGCATAGCTGGTGGTCGGAGGGACGATCTCATAGCTGTCGCCGGGAAGCGCACCAGAACCCAGATCAAGCAAAGCCGCCGTGTCGCGGATCGAGCGTGTCAGCATGAATGAAATGGCGAGACCCAGCATTGGCGCATTCGATTCCGGCGCGCCGCTGATCCGTCCACGGGACGGCTTCAGGCCGACGACCCCGCAAAAGGCGGCGGGGGTGCGAATGGAGCCGCCACCGTCGGCGCCTTGCGCGACGGGAACGATGCCGGCGGCAACGGCCGCGGCTGCGCCGCCGCTCGATCCCGAAACACCCCTGCTGGTATCCCAGGGGTTGCGTGTCGCACCATAGAGAGAGGATTCGGTTGCCGCCGCTATGCCGAATTCCGACGTGGTGGTACGCCCGATATTGGCAAGGCCGCCGGATCGCATTTTCGCCCAGAAGGCGTGATCCTCGCCGCAGATGAAACCCTTGGCGAGAACGCTGCCAAACTCTCCCGGCCGGCCGGCTTCGATAGGGAAATCCTTGGTCAATGTCGGCATGCCGTGGAAAGGTGCGGGTCCGGGAACGTCGCCCAGCCCCTCGATCGCATCGGCATAGGTTTCGATCACGGCATTGAGCTGCGGATTGACCGCGGCGATCCCTGAAAGGATGCAGTTGCCCAGTTCGCGCGGCGTAACTTCCCGATTGCGTAGGAGCTCGGCCAGACCGACGCCGTCATAGGCGGCGTATTCCGTCAACTTCATGCGCCTGCCCTGACTGTCCACGGTTTCAGCAACGGGTGATGCATCGTCATTCTTCGCCTTCTTCCTCTTTGATGTGCCGTGCGACGCGCCGTGGCGGTTTGTGGAAGGTTCGCAGGATCCCGGCGATATCCTCCAGCTCGTTCATCCGCGTCTCGGCCGATTTGCCAAGTTTCTCGGCAACGGAATGCGTGAGGAGGTTCAGAACCGAACTTATGGCGGCCGTCGAATCCCAGTACAGGTCGACGCGCGTCGATACTTCGAGCGCCAGTTTTGTGTATTCAGATGCCCAATGACTGTATTTGTCGGTAACGATGATCAGAGGAATCTTTCGGCGCTTGATCTGGGCGCACAGCCGAAAGCTCATCGCTGCGTATTCCGCCGTGTCGATCAGCAGCACGCAAGAATTTTCGCCGCTATCGGTGAGGATTTCTGAGAACGTGCCGCCCAAACCTTCGGCAAAGCGGACATCGCTCCTCACCCAGCGCAGACGCGTCGCGAAATCGAGCCCCAGTCCCTTCACGGCTTGGAAGCTGACGCAGTTCACGCGATCGCAGGTGCTCAGCAGATGAACGATTTCGGACCATATCTCGCCCTGGGCAAGGCCATAAGCCGCGGTCAAGGCCTGCTGCTCCATCTCCAGGCTGCGAGCCAATCGTTCCTGCTTTTCGCCGCCGATGCGGAAACGCAACTCGGCACTGTCCAGGCCCGGGCCAGCGGCTTTCGGTGCGGAGCGCAGGCCACGCTTCATTTCCTTGAGGTCGGTGTAGCCGAGACGCCGCACGAAACGGGTAACGCTTGCCTCGCTTACGCCGGCGCCGGCGGCAATGGTGGCGCCAGTTTCAAAGGGAATGTCATGGATGTTGGCGAGCAGGTATCGCGCGATTGCCTGCTCGGTCCGCGCGAACTCCAGCCAGCCCTCGCGCAACCTGGCTTCCAGCGCGCTGGCCACCTCGGTCTCACCGGAAACAGTCTTCTCGCCAGGCGTTTTCATCTTCATCGGCCGCAACGTCCCTTGGCAGACCTATTTGGAACAGACCGGAAAAGGCCACCCCAGGAAGCGCAGTTCATTTCCAGTTCATGACGCGACGCTAGCACGCGAGAACACGCTGTGAAAGATAAATTTTACAATCTAATATTTCGGTACTTTTATTTCACGACCGGCCGTAATCGCAAAAAAGCGTTCCGCGCTGGCTCCGCCTGCGAGCGAACCTGTCTTCGCGCGCCGTGCGGTTCGCGGCTTCGTTTTCGTCCATGGTTCGGGCTGCCTGGAAAGTGGTTTTAAGCACGACAATCTGGACATTAGTCTTGACAGAAATACAGATGTTCAATACCCGTCAGGCAATCGAACAAGCCTGCATTATGGGAGGAACGAGCGGTATGGCTTCCAATGTTTCGTTGACGGGCCTTGCCCGCGATCTCGAGGAACGCGCCAAGTCGGGCAAGCCTATCCGCATCGGCCTGATCGGCTCGGGCGAGATGGGAACTGACATCGTCACTCGTGTCGCCCATATGTCGGGCATCGAGATCGGCGCCATTTCCGAACTGAACCTGCCTGCCGCCAGCAAGGCCGTCGATATCGCCTTCCAGGAAACCGGGCATGCGCGCGAGGTGTCGAACGCGTCGGCGATGACGGCGGCGATGGAAGCCGGCAAGGTGGCGGTCACCAACGATGCCAGCCTTGTCATCAACAATGATCTGATCGACGTCGTCATCGACGCCACCGGGGTTCCCGCCGTCGGCGCCGAGATCGGGCTGCGCGCCATGGAACATGGCAAGCATCTGGTGATGATGAATGTCGAGGCCGACGTCACCATCGGCGCCTATCTGAAGAGCGAGGCCGACCGGCTCGGCGTCACCTATTCGCTGGGCGCCGGCGATGAGCCGTCCTCCTGCATGGAGCTGATCGAGTTCGTTTCGGCCATGGGGCATCCGATCGTTGCCGCCGGCAAGGGCAAGAACAACCCGCTCAACATCGACGCCATTCCCCCAGACTATGAGGAGGAAGCCAAGCGCCGGCACATGAATGTGCGGATGCTGGTCGAATTCGTCGACGGCTCCAAGACCATGGTCGAGATGGCGGCGATCGCCAATGCCACCGGCCTGGTTCCAGACAAGGCCGGCATGCATGGCCCGGCGGCCACGCTTGGCGAACTGTCCAAGGTGCTGGTGCCGCAGAAGGATGGCGGCGTGCTGTCGAGGGTCGGCGTCGTCGACTATTCGATCGGCAAGGGTGTCGCGCCCGGCGTCTTCGTCGTTGCCGACATGTCGCATCCGCGCATCTCCGAGCGCATGGAAGATTTGAAGATGGGCAAAGGCCCGTATTTCACTTTCCATCGTCCCTATCACCTGACCTCGCTCGAAGTGCCGCTGACCTGCGCGCGCGTCGTGCTCTACGGCAAGGCCGACATGGTGCCGCTGGCCAAACCGGTGGCCGAAGTCGCCGCCGTGGCCAAGAAGGACATGAAGCCCGGCGAGAAGCTCGATGCGATCGGTGAATATTGCTACCGCGCCTGGATCATGACGACGCCGGAGGCGCGCGCCGCCAAGGCCATTCCCTGCGGCCTGCTGCAGGGCGGCTCGGTCACCGCGCCGATCAAGAAGGGCGAGCTCATAACCTACGCGAATGCAGCGCCCGCGGCGGGCTCCAAGATCGCCGAACTGCGCGCCCGCCAGGACAAGCTCGTCTATGGGTCCGTGGGAGCGTGATCATGGCCACAGCCAGCAAAGCCGTCACTGACAGTCGCGCCAATCTGCCCTTCGTCTACCGCCAGTACAGCGCCGAGCAGCTCAGGGAGGTGCTCCACAAGATGTACCTGATCCGCCGCTTCGAAGAGGGCGCGGAGGAGTGCTACACGCGCGGTCTCATCCACGGCACCATGCATTTGTCGATCGGCCAGGAAGCCAGCGCCATGGGCATCTGCATGCCGCTTGCCGAGGATGACCAGATCACCTCGACGCATCGCGGTCATGGCCACTGCATTGCCAAGGGTGCCGAGGTCAAGCGCATGTTCGCCGAGTTCTTCGGCAAGACCACAGGCTATTGCAAGGGCCGTGGCGGCTCGATGCACATCGCCGATGTCGGCAAGGGCAATCTCGGCGCCAATGGCATCGTCGGCGGCGGCATCCCGATCGCCGTCGGGGCGGCATTGTCCTCCAAGATGATGAAGACCGGCAAGGTCGTGGTCTCGTTCTTCGGCGATGGCGCCAACAATGAAGGCGCTTTCCACGAGGCGCTCAACATGGCGGCGGTCTGGAAGCTGCCCGTCATTTTCGTCTGCGAGAACAATGGCTACGGCATGTCCACATCGACAGCCCGCTCGACCGCGGTCAAGAACATCGCCGAGCGCGCCGCCGCCTATTCGATGCCGGGCGTCATCGTCAACGGCAACATCTTCTCCGAGGTCGCCGAGGCGTCTCATCAGGCTATCGCCCGAGCCCGCGCCGGCGAGGGGCCGACGCTGATCGAGTCCAAGACCTACCGCCATCGCGGCCATTCCAAGAGCGACCGCAACCGCTATCGTACCAAGGAAGAGATCGAGGACTGGATGTCGAACCGCGATCCGATCACCCTGTTCGAAAGCGAGCTCAGGGAATTCGGCTTCATCGACGACAAGGGCATCGAGGCCATTCGCGATGCCGTGGCGCAAGAGATCGCCGAGGGCATCGAGTTCGCCAAGGCGAGCCCATCGCCCGATATCAGCGAGACCGGAAATTACGTGTATACGGAGCAGGCGTGATGGACGCGATGGTGCGTGAACTGAGCTACGCCCAGGCGATCCAGGAAGCCATGGCGATCGCCATGGACATGGACGAACGCGTTTTCCTGATGGGCGAGGATATCGGTGTCTATGGCGGCGCCTTCCAGGTCACCGGCGACCTGGTCGAACGTTACGGCGCTGACCGCGTCATCGACACGCCGATTTCGGAATTGGGCGGCGCGGGCGTCGCGGTGGGCGCTGCCCTCACGGGCATGCGGCCGATCTTCGAGTTCCAGTTTTCCGACTTCGCCACGCTTGCCATGGAGCAGATCGTCAACCAGGCGGCCAAGATGCGCTTCATGCTGGGCGGCGAGGTTTCAGTTCCCGTGGTGATGCGCTTTCCCGCCGGTTCCGGCACCGGTGCGGCGGCTCAGCACAGCCAGAGCCTGGAAGCCTGGCTCGGCCATGTGCCGGGTCTGAAAGTCATCCAGCCGGCGACCCCCTATGATGCCAAGGGTATGCTGTTGGCGGCGGTCGCCGATCCCGATCCGGTCATGATCTTCGAGCACAAGCTGCTCTACAAGATGAAGGGACCGGTGCCCGAAGGCTATTACACCGTGCCGATCGGCAAGGCAGATATCCGCCGCGAGGGCCGCGACCTGACCATCGTCGCCACCTCGATCATGGTGCAGAAGGCGCTCGACGCGGCTGCCGCGCTGGAGAGCGAAGGCATCGACGTCGAAGTCGTCGATCTCCGCACCATCCGGCCGATGGACAAGCAGACCGTCATCGACAGTGTCAAGAAGACGTCGCGGCTGCTATGCGTCTACGAAGCGGTCAAGACGCTGGGCATCGGCGCCGAGGTCAGCGCCATGATCGCCGAGAGCGAAGCGTTCGATTATCTCGATGCGCCGATCGTGCGGCTGGGCGGCGCTGAAACGCCGATCCCCTATAATCCGGAGCTCGAGAAGGCGACGGTGCCGCAAATTCCCGACATCATCACCGCTGCGCGTGACCTCGTGAAAGGGGTTCGCTGAGAAATGCCGACCGAAGTCATTCTTCCCAAGGTCGACATGGACATGGCGACCGGACAGATCTCGCGTTGGTTCGCCGAGGAAGGCGCGCACGTCAAGAAGGGCGATGTGCTGTTCGAGATCGAGACCGACAAGGCGGCGATGGAGATCGACGCGCCGGCCAGCGGCGTGCTGCGCGACGTCACCGGCAAGGAAGGTGTCGATATTGCGGTCGGTGCAGCTGTTGCATGGATTTATGCCGACGATGAAAGCTATGCGCCAATCTCCCCCCTCGAGGGGGAGACGTCGACCAAGTCGACAGAGGGGGTTGCCTCAGGAGGCACCCCTGTACCGTCGAGCCCAGTCGAACCGACCTCACCCGACCGGCCTGCGGCCGGCCACCCTCCCCTCGAGGGGGAGGGGAAAGCCCGCGCAACACCTTTGGCCAGGCGCCTAGCCCGCGAGGCTGGCCTGAACCTCTCAACCGTATCCGGCACAGGCCCATACGGCCGTGTTGTAAAAGCCGATATCGACGCCGCACTTTCCTCCCTCCTCGAGGGGGAGGTGTCCGCGAAGCGGACGGAGGGGGTCGCCTCAGGAGGCGCCGCCCAATTCAGCACCGCCCTGGCGCCGACACCGGTCGAAGCGACCCCACCCGACCGGCCTGTGGCCGGCCACCCTCCCCTCAAGGGGGAGGGGGACGTGCTGCGTCTGTTCGAACAGGGCTCCTACGACCTCGTCCCGCATGACAATATGCGCAAGACCATCGCGCGCCGCCTGGTCGAAGCCAAGACCACCATCCCGCATTTCTACCTGACGCTCGATTGCGAACTCGATGCGCTGCTGGCGCTGCGCACGCAGATCAATGCGGCAGCCCCGGTGAAGAAGACCGATAAGGGCGACGCTCCAGCCTACAAGCTGTCGGTCAACGACATGGTCATCAAAGCGATGGCCATGGCACTGAAGGCGGTGCCGGATGCCAATGCCTCATGGACCGAAAGCGCCATGGTGAAGCACAAGCATGCCGATGTCGGCGTTGCCGTGTCGATCCCGGGCGGGCTGATCACACCGATTATCCGCAAGGCCGACGAAAAGACGCTGTCCGCCATCTCCAACGAGATGAAGGACCTGGCCAGCCGTGCGCGCAGCCGCAAGCTGAAGCCGGAAGAGTATCAGGGCGGCACCACTGCGGTGTCCAACCTCGGCATGTTCGGCATCAAGGATTTTGCCGCGGTCATCAACCCGCCGCATGCGACCATCCTGGCGGTCGGCGCCGGCGAGGAGCGGGCGGTGGTCAAGAACGGCGAGATCAAGATCGCCACCGTGATGTCGGTGACGCTGTCGACCGACCACCGCGCCGTCGACGGCGCGCTGGG
>NZ_RZPQ01001060.1:0-1530 GCF_003999135.1 Mesorhizobium sp. M7A.F.Ca.CA.004.06.1.1
ACTTCAGGGGCAGGCCGATACCGATCTCAACGCTCTTGGCCGCGAACAGGCGACCGGCAACGGGCTTCGGCTAGCCGCGTTGGTCCCAAATCCCTGGGAATTCGATTTCCTCGCCAGTCCGATGAAACGGACGCGCGAAACGATGCAGCGTATTCGCGCCGCGATGAAGCTCGATCCGGATGCCTATCGAACCGATCCGCGCCTCGTCGAAGTCAATTTCGGCGATTGGCAGGGATTTACCTTTCCCGAGCTCGAGACAGGATATCCCGGAGCGAGCATGACGCGTGCTCTGGACAAGTGGAACTTTCAGCCGCCCGGCGAAGGTGCGGAGAGCTATCAGATGCTGCTCGAACGGGTGAGGCCATGCTTCGACGCGATCGAACGCCAGACGATATGCGTGACCCATGGCGGCGTCATGCGCACCTTGTTTCGCTTCGTTCTGGGGCTGGCCGAGGACGAGGCCGCGAACCTGGAAATACCGCAGGATCGCCTGCTCAAGCTCGAAGGCAAGAGTCTGGAGTGGCTTTAATGCATGTCGCCCAAAAGTGACCCCGGTTTTGGGAGAACGACATGCATAAAACAAAGACCTAAAGCGGGTCGCCTGAATCCGTTCAGACGCGACACGCTTTAGGCCATTGGCAGGCGGCTCGGCGAAAGCTGAACCGCAAACACAGCATTCAATTGAGGTTGGAAGCTCTAGTTGGCAGAGCTGTCCGGCAGTTCCATGTCGGTGACGATGTTTTCGCCATTGGTCACATCGTAGGCGATGACGATGTCCATGCCCGGCTTCAGCGCGTCGAGATCGGTCTCGGCGTTCAGCTTGTAGGACTTGCCGTCATCCAGCGTCAGCGTCGCCGTATCCTTGTCGATCTTCTTGATCAGGCCTTCGGTCTGGCCGGCGAAAGCGGCGGTGGAAAGCAGCAGCGTGGCGGCAATGGCGCCAATCAGGGTACGCATGATCGTTCCTCTTTATCATTGCGCCGGCATGGCGGCGGGCGTTCAACGGCGGATGGAGCAGAGCAGAAACCAACCGAATGTGTCAAAACTAAATCCGCCAGATCACAGTTTGACCCCTGTGAAAAACGCCAATAGAACGCAATCTTCAGCCGGCTCCGATGCCGGGCAGGGTCATTTCATGTCTCACAACACGTTCGGCCACCTTTTCCGCGTCACCACCTGGGGCGAAAGCCATGGCCCGTCGCTCGGTTGCGTGGTCGACGGCTGTCCGCCCGGCATCCGCTTCACTCGAGCAGACATCCAGGCCGAACTCGACAAGCGCCGGCCGGGGCAATCACGTTTCGTCACGCAGCGTCGCGAACCGGATGAAGTGAAGGTGCTGTCCGGCTTCATCTTCGACGAGGACGGCGAGACGATGATCACCACCGGCACGCCGGTGTCGATGCTGATCGAGAATGTCGACCAACGTTCAAAGGATTATGGCGAGATCGCCCGCCAATACCGGCCGGGCCATGCCGACTACACCTATGAGGTCAAATACGGCGTGCGCGATTATCGCGGCGGCGGCCGCTC
>NZ_RZPQ01001061.1:0-1528 GCF_003999135.1 Mesorhizobium sp. M7A.F.Ca.CA.004.06.1.1
CCACAGATGCGATCATGCACACTGCGCGTTGATAGAAGCTCTATAGCCAAGGTGCGAGCCAGCGGCACTGCTCTGCACAGCAGGAACGGGCGTAAAGCGAGGGAAGCTCCTCGCCTTGGATGAGGTCGGCGAGCTGACAGTCGCCAGTGTCGTCCGAATTGATGTAGGCATCGGCGGCGACGTAGTCGACGGCAGGCATTTAGCACACGCTCGGATCGCAGCCGCGCAGCAAACGTCCAGGCCGCCCGCCTCGCTCGGTTTTCTTCCTAAAAACGGGAGGCACAGGCGGAGCGGCCCTTCATACCAGCGGCTTACTCGATGACGCGGGCGCCACCGACATCTGCGGCTGACGGATCCAGCCCGTAAGCCTTGAGCGCTTCCGCGATCGCGCCATCCTTGCGGTAAGCTTCTAGGGACGTGTCAACGGCCTTCGCAAGATCCTCGTTGCTCTTGTCCAGCAGGAAGGCGGTCTGCGACGGGTTCATGGTCGCATCGATGCGCGGATCTTGTTTCAGCGCATTTACCTTATAATTCTGTCCTTCGTTCTGAATGACAGCGGAGCCGAAGCCGTCGAGCGCCGCCTCAATACGACCGGCATGAAGGTCCTGCGCGAGGTTCAGCGACGACGGATAGGTCTTGGAGCCTTCGTAAAGCTTCTCCATGTCCTGGACCCATAAATATCCTTCAACGGTGCCGACCTTCTTGCCCAGCAGACCATCGACAGTATCAATGCCGTTGGTCGAGGTGACGGACAGTTGGTCGAGATAGACCGGCGTAGACAGAGCGACGACCTTCGCGCGGGCGGCGGTACGATAGAAGCCGCCAAGCGCGATGTCCGCGCGCCGCGACTGAACTGCGGAAACCGCGCCTGGATATGTGAAGATCTCATAAGCGATCTCCAGGCAGTTCTCCTTGGCAAAACGCTTCACGAGATCGCCGTCGATACCCGCGATGCCGCTGTCTTTTTCGAGCGAATACGGAGCGGTGTTGGTAAGCGCGACTGTGAGTTTGCCCGCTGACACGGTTTCGAAAACGTGCTGCGGCTTGCAATCCTGTGCGGACGCGACGCTGGCACCCAAGGCCGTAGCAATGGCCGCGGCCGAGATAATCTTACTCCAATTTTTCACTGTGCTCTCCTCTGACATTGATGGTTTTTGATTGCAGGTCAGCCGAGATGGCTGCCCAGCCTACGTTCGGTGTACGAGACCAGCCACCCGAACGGGACGGTGATGGCGAGATAGAACAGGCCCGCCAAGATCAGGACATCGAGGTAGAGGTAGGTGGCCGCACCCACGCGATAGGCGCGCGCCAGAAGTTCGGGGATGGCGATCGTGTATGTAAGGGCCGTCGCCTGGAAGATGAGAATGGCAAAGCCCATCAGTGCGGGTATTGCGAACAGGATTCCTTGGGGGATCACTACGAAGCGCAGGATGTCCCGGCGGGTCATGCCGAGCGCCCAGCCCGCCTCGATCTCACAATGCGGAACCGCGTTCAGACCGGCGCGAAGGATCTCGCTGGTGTAGGCGCC
>NZ_RZPQ01001062.1:0-1525 GCF_003999135.1 Mesorhizobium sp. M7A.F.Ca.CA.004.06.1.1
ACCGGATACCAAAGGCCATAGTAGATGTCGCCCTTATAGGCGCTGAGCGCGAACACGGTTGCCGGCAGCAGGCCGCCGAACCAGCCATTGCCGATGTGATAGGGCAACGACATGCCGGTGTAGCGAATGCGGGTCGGGAACATCTCGACCAGGATCGCCGCGATCGGCCCATAGACCATGGTCACGAACAGCACCAGGATGAACAGGATGCCGATCGTCATTGGCCAGTTCACTGCTGCAGGATCGGCGAACATGGCGAACGCGCCACCACCCGGAATGTTGTAGACGGTGACTTCGGGTGCGCCCGCCGCCTCGTCGGTGGTCAGCAGCTTGTCCTTGACTGCCTGGTCGATCGGCACCGTCGCCTTCTCACCGGCACGGATGGCAGCGGCATCCAGCTTCAGTTCCGGGTTGGCGGCAACAAACGCATCGAGCTTCTGGTCCGCAACCTTGGCTGCCGCGCGCTTCAGCGGATAGCCGCCGTCCTGCAGCGACATGTTGACGGCCTTGATGAAGGCGGTTTCCTTGGCCTTGGCCTGATCGCCGGCGGCGATGGCGTCATAGGACTCGACCGTCTCGTTGCCGATCTTGACAGATGCGGGTGTGCCGGCGGCGGCCGTCGACACGACGTCATAGGGAACCGAGTTCTTGGTCAGGAACGAGGTCGCGATATCGCAGGATGTCGTGAACTTCGCGGTACCCACCGGATTGAACTGGAACTTGCAATCTCCAGGTGCCGCCGTCACCGTCGCCCGCGTGTTCTGCTGGGCTGTGGCAAGCGCCGGATTGGCAGCCCAGGTCAGTGCCTTGAACAGCGGGAAGGTGCATACAATCGCTAAGGCAAGGCCCGCCATGATGATCGGCTTGCGGCCGATCTTGTCGGAGAGCCAGCCGAAGACGACGAAGAAGATCGAGCCTACTGCCAGGGCGATCGCGATCATGATGTTGACCGATTGCGCGTCGACCTTGAGCACGTTGGTCAGGAAGAACAGCGCATAGAACTGGCCGTTATACCAGACCACGGCCTGACCGGCGGTGAGGCCGAGCAGCGCCAGCAGTGCGATCTTGGCATTCTTCCATTGACCGAAGGCTTCCGTCAGCGGCGCCTTGGAGCCCTTGCCCTCATCCTTCATGCGCTGGAAGGTCGGCGATTCGGAAAGCGAAAGCCGGATCCAGATCGAGATGCCTAGCAGCAGGAAGGATACGAGGAACGGAATACGCCAGCCCCAGGCAGCATAGTTTTCCTTGCTCAATGAAGCCTGTACGATCAGGATCACAACCAGCGACAGGAACAGGCCCAGCGTCGCCGTGGTCTGGATCCACGAGGTGTAGTAGCCGCGCCGGTTGTCCGGCGCATGTTCGGCGACGTAAGTGGCCGCGCCGCCATATTCGCCACCCAGTGCCAGACCCTGCAGCATGCGCAGGATGATCAGGATCACCGGAGCGGCGATGCCCAAGGTCGCATAGCCAGGCAGCAAGCCGACCAGGAAGGTCGACAGGCCCATGATCGTCATGGTGACGAGGA
>NZ_RZPQ01001063.1:0-1523 GCF_003999135.1 Mesorhizobium sp. M7A.F.Ca.CA.004.06.1.1
TGATTGGCCCCAGCGCCCCGCCGCACAGGCGGGTTTTTCGTTTGATGCTCCGTCAGCCAACGCGTCGGCGAAGGCTCCGAAGGAACCCATTAACCCAAGTTTGTAGCGCTTGAAGGCGATCAGCGGCCGAAATCATCGGAACTGAGGCGGGTCCAGCGGTCGCCCACCAATCCACCGATAAAGATGTCGCCGGAGCGGACCGCTTCCGTGACCTCGGCGATCCGCGAGCGGACCATTGTTCCCCCGGCATAGCGGAAGAAGACATTCTTGTAGCCAAAGAGTTGAGGTATGAATTTGGTCTGCGTCTGTCCGGTGATGCCCACACAGCCCATCTCCCATGCGGCGGCGACAAGCGCATCCAGCGTCGCGCCCCAGTGCAATCCGGATGCCTGGATCTGCAACAGGTTCGCCACGCCGCCGGCTTGACCATAGAAGGCATAACAACCGAGCATTTTGCCCGTTTCGTCGTAGGTCCCACCGAAATGAAGGGGGCCGTCGGCCCGCTTCTCGGCCGCCAGCGCAAGCAGCCGTGCAAGTTCCCCATCCTTCCAACTCGGCCGAAGAGCGTAACCAGACAGGAGGGTCGGCAGCTTCTCGGCAAATTGAACGGCATCGATCGGCTCACGATGGGTGCGATGCGACGATGAATGGAGGACCGGTGGCTCGAACCTTTTCTTGGCGAGAGCATCGAATGCTCTTGCGCATGGATCGAGTACAAGGCGAGGCAGGCCAGGCCATTTACGGTGCAGTGCGGCGGCGGCCATCGCCGCCGGCCGGAAAACATATGTCCATCCCAGACAATGCACCGGGAGGAGTTGGTACTTCATCGGGCGCGCGAAGGCCAAGGATGTCCGGTTGGCCGAATCGGTCAGCTGCAGATCGAATTCGCCTTGATGCAAGGCACGCAGCAATTGGGGTCCGGCCGAGCCGTCATCGGTGCCGGGGTCGGCCATGAGCGGCCCGATGATCGCCGCATTCAATGGCGCTCCATTGAGCTCGTAGCGGGCTTTCAGAACGCCGAGGAATCCACCCAGACGACCGTGCCGGTTGATCTGGACAAGAGCGTTGCTTTCCCCGGACTGGCCGGCAGGGTCGAGGTAAATCTCTCTCATATACGCGGCCGTTTCCGCGATCGCGCGATCGAGGAGGTGACGCCGGCGCCGGCGAAACTTCGTCAGGAAGAGTGCGGCGACGCGCTCAAGATCTTCGGCAGCCAGCGGCCGAACCGAGCCATGCTGAGATTCCAGCACTGACGGCGCAGCCAACTTCTCCTCGGCATTTGCAGAAAGATGCATCGTGAAGAACATCCGTGGGTTGCCCTCCATCGGATATATATCAACCAATGGTAGAAACAACGTATCTCGGTCAGTATGATGAACAGAGGTCTCAAGACTTACTATCCGGACAGGGCTTCACAGGCAAATCAAGTCGGCCAGCATCGCTGCGCTGATCGGCGGGTTGGCCGCGGCCTTGCGATCGCATGCCCTGCTCCAGCCCGCTGGGCTGACCGTGCCGGACAGAGG
>NZ_RZPQ01001064.1:0-1517 GCF_003999135.1 Mesorhizobium sp. M7A.F.Ca.CA.004.06.1.1
ATGAAGGAGCCCCGCCAGTATTGGCTCCTCTCGTGCGATCGTGCCACCTTGAGTGTATCGTTTTAATACAATCGGCGATTGGTAGACTTGCACCACGGATAGGCAGTTAGTTTCAGCGTCAGGCAAAAAGGGGGGAAATGCCTCGCACTGGGAGAAAACGATGTCCGTACAAAAAGGCGACTTTCGAACCAACAGAGCCGACTACGTGATTGCCGCGATGCATGGCGGAGTGACCGCCGACGACAGCGTTCGAGACGAGAACCTAGCAAGGAGAAAGAAGTCCCTGTGGCTGAAGGAGCGGCGATCGGCCAAGTCGGCTGAGAACCCGTTGGACAGTTCGCCGCTGTCCAAAAGAAGCCCTCGCGGTTAGCGGTCTACAATCCACTTCCGCGATCACACCATATCCGCACACAACCCACTCGCCCATATTGCAGGCGCCGCCGTCGGTGTTGACTAACTCCGACGGCGGCCCAATTCGTGGCGAAACGACCTCCGTTCTCTTGAGAAGACGGCGGGACTAAGGTCTTGCGCTGTAGACGCAAAGGTCCGAGTGGTCCTGTTAGGTTCCGGAAATGTCTGTTGGACGTTCCGCTATTTTATCCAATTGAAATGTAGCGTTACCTGTATTTCCCGCCCGACATCGGCGCCCGATACTGCTGCCCGACGCTCGGCTGTGTCCCCTCAGCCGATGCGATCACCGCTTTTCGGATCGAACAGATGCAATTGGTCTGGTTCGACAACCAACCTCACCTCGTCGCCTGGCTTCACGCCGGCACGGCCCATGGCAAAGACGCAAAGCTGCTGACTGGCCAGCTTGACGTAGAACTGCGTCGAAAGCCCGAGAGGCTCGACCACACCCACCTCGCCCTTCAACGCGCCCTCATCCGCCAACTTGATATGCTCGGGCCGCAGACCGACGGTGATGGCGTCACCGTCCGTCAGCGGCAGGCCTTCCGGCAGCCGCAGCGCCTGGCCATCGGTCAGTACAGCCTCCGGGGTACCACCCTTGCAAACAATCGCCGGCAGGAAATTCATGCCGGGGGAACCGATGAAACCGGCGACGAACATGTTGGCCGGCCGATCATAGAGATCGAGCGGTGCGCCGACCTGCTGGATCAACCCGTCATGCATGACGACGATCCGGTCGGCCATGGTCATCGCCTCGATCTGGTCATGCGTGACATAAACCGATGTCGTCTTCAGCTGCTGATGCAGCGCCTTGATCTCGGCGCGCATATGGACGCGCAGCTTGGCGTCGAGGTTCGACAGCGGCTCGTCGAACAGGAAAACCTTGGGATCGCGCACGATGGCACGCCCCATGGCGACGCGCTGGCGCTGGCCGCCGGACAGTTGCCGCGGCAGGCGTTGCAGGAACGTGTCGAGCCCGAGCCGCTTGGCGGCGCCGTCCACCCTGGCGTCGATCGTCGTTTTCTCCGCCTTCTTCAGGAGCAGGCTGAAGCCCATGTTCTTCGACACGTCCATATGCGGATAGAGCGCGTAGGACTGGAAAACCATGG
>NZ_RZPQ01001065.1:0-1513 GCF_003999135.1 Mesorhizobium sp. M7A.F.Ca.CA.004.06.1.1
ATGTGACGCCGATCCCGCACAATGGCTGCCGCCCGCGCAAGAAGCGTCGCGTCTAAGCATTTACCGAACGCCGCGCGAGCGCCCTTGGGCGCTCCTCCGCGGCATTCCAGGTCGCCCGCCACGATTGGATGGTGGCGGGTCAACGGAAGGAAAGCATCATGATCCAGAAAAATTGGCAGGAACTGATCAAGCCGAACAAGATCGAGTTCTCGTCGAAGAAGAAGACGCTGACCACGCTGGTCGCCGAGCCTCTCGAGCGTGGCTTTGGCCTGACGCTGGGCAACGCGCTGCGCCGCGTGCTTCTGTCTTCGCTGCGCGGTGCGGCTGTTACCGCCGTGCAGATCGACGGCGTTCTGCATGAATTCTCGTCCATCGCCGGCGTGCGCGAGGACGTGACCGACATCGTCTTGAATATCAAGGAAATCGCCATCCGCATGGAAGGCGATGGTCCCAAGCGCATGGTCGTTCGCAAGCAGGGACCGGGTGCTGTTCTTGCCGGCGACATCCAGACGGTTGGCGACGTCGAGATCCTCAACCCCGACCACGTCATCTGCACGCTGGACGAAGGCGCTGAAATCCGCATGGAATTCACCGTCGACACCGGCAAGGGTTACGTGCCGGCCGACCGCAACCGCGCCGAAGACGCGCCGATCGGCTTGATCCCGGTCGACAGCCTTTATTCGCCGGTCAAGAAGGTCTCCTACAAGGTCGAGAACACCCGCGAGGGCCAGGTTCTCGACTATGACAAGCTGACCATGACGATCGACACCGACGGTTCGATCACCGGCGAGGACGCGGTGGCTTTCGCCGCCCGCATCCTGCAGGACCAGCTCGGCCTGTTCGTCAACTTCGACGAGCCGCAGAAGGAAGTCGCCGCCGAGGCCGTCACCGAGCTCGCCTTCAACCCGGCGCTGCTCAAGAAGGTCGACGAACTCGAGCTTTCGGTGCGTTCGGCCAACTGCCTGAAGAACGACAACATCGTCTATATCGGCGACCTGATCCAGAAGACCGAAGCCGAGATGCTGCGCACCCCGAACTTCGGCCGCAAGTCGCTGAACGAGATCAAGGAAGTCTTGGCGGCGATGGGCTTGCACCTCGGCATGGAAGTGCCGGACTGGCCGCCGGAAAACATCGAAGATCTCGCTAAGCGTTACGAAGACCAATATTGAGCATGAATTCCAAGGATGGGCGGCGTGGGCCGCTCGATCCGACGGTCATGCGGAAAACCATCAGAGGCCGCGGCCTCTTGAACAACTGAAGAAGGAAAAGAGCCATGCGCCACGGTTTCAAAGGCCGTCGCTTCGCCCGAAGCATTAGCCATCGCAAGTCGATGTTCGCCAACCTCGCCGTGTCGCTGCTCGAGCACGAGCAGATCGTCACGACCTTGCCGAAGGCGAAGGACCTGCGTCCGATCGTCGAGAAGCTGGTGACGCTCGGCAAGCGCGGCGACCTGCATGCCCGCCGCCAGGTCATTGCCCAGATCGGCAATGAAGGCGTCGTCAAGCGTCTGTTC
>NZ_RZPQ01001066.1:0-1512 GCF_003999135.1 Mesorhizobium sp. M7A.F.Ca.CA.004.06.1.1
GCTATATCCAGCCTGTCAAGGATGCTGCCGGCGACGTGCCTGGCTGGGTCTGGATGCTGGCGATTGCGGCTGTTGCCGGCGGGCTGTTCCTGGTCGCACGCCATGGCGAAGCCAAGGGCGTCGAGGCATTCAAGACGGGAGCACGGCGCTGATGGGCGTCCTCATCTCGCTCGTCGCCGGCTTCGTCGGTGTTCCCCGCCCTCTCGCCCGCATCATCGCGTGGGCCGTCCTGGCCGTCGCCGTCTCCGGCGCCGCCCTCGGCGGCTACGAACTCATCAAGCATTGGGGCGCCGACGAAGTCCGCGCCAAGATCGAAAAGGAGAATACCGATGCGATTCACAAGGGCGTTGACGCTCGCATGTCTCTTGACGAGTGCCTTGACGCTGGCGGCGTGTACGACTTCGGGCGTCAGCGGTGTGACGCCGCTCCGACAGGCCCTCGGTAACAGCCTCGCCGGCGCACAGGGCAAGACCCAAGCCGACCAGAACAAGATCGACCGCACGATGGCGCCAGGCTGCGCGGTGAAGCTCTATACGCGCGCCGAATGCGATTTGCACACCAAGGCCAGCGCTGCGCGCCGAGCGGAGCTCAAGACATGATCGTGCTGCGCATCGCTGGCGGCATCCGCGAGCATTTCGGGATGCGCGTCACCGAATGGATCATGACCGGAGCGCTGTTCGGCTGGTCCGGTTGCCTGGCAATGGATCCGCTGACCTTCGACCGCTCGCCGTCGATGGCTATCATCGCTACCTACGGCAATGAAGCGTTCTGGGCCAACGTCTGTCTCATGACTGCGCTGCTTCGGCTCGGGGCGCTCATCGTCAATGGCACCTTCAAGGGTTTCCGCTACTCGCCCCATTTCAGGGCTGGGGCTTCCATCGCGTCGTGCGTGTTTTGGGGTCAAATTGCGCTCGGCGTCCTCGTTGCCGTCCTGACGGCCGATGGCTCCGGCACCGGGGTGATCGTCTACCTCACCTTCATGACGATCGAAATGTGGAACCTTTTTCGGGCATGGGCTGATGTCGGTGCTTCGCAGCGGAGGCGTTGATGATCCTTGGCATTCCGGCCGAACAGTTGGTGCCGATCGCCAATTTCGTGGGATTGGCGTTGCTCGGCCTCCTGGCAATGCTCGGCCTTCGCTTCGGTCGCGGCACCGTCACGCCGGCGGAGCGCCAGGTCGAGGTCGCCGGCGCCCTCATCGACAACAGCGCGGTCAAGGAACTGGCGGCCTCGATCGAGGGCTACACAATGGAACTGATCGCCGGGCGCGCTGACAATGAAAAGCAGCGCCAGGCCATGTATCGGCTGATCGAAGTCGGCAACCGCTTCGTTGACGAGGTCGGGGACCTTCGCCGCGACATCGGCGACCTGGCAAAGGAGATCGCGCGATCGAAGTAAGGATCGCGCCCTGGAAAAGCCCGCCGTGCCGAAAGGTGCGGCGGGCTTTTGCGTCCTAGGCCTTGATGCTTGGAGCCGGCGGCTGTTCAACTGTCGAGCTCGAGTGGCTCATGG
>NZ_RZPQ01001067.1:0-1504 GCF_003999135.1 Mesorhizobium sp. M7A.F.Ca.CA.004.06.1.1
GCGGCCCGTCATTGTCGTCATCGGGTGATGCGCGACCGAAATCGCACCATGGCCGCCGGAAAACACATGTTCCTGGTAGAGGAAGGGATGGCCGTCGCGCAGCGTCAGGATCTTGTCGATCGAAGCGCCCATCACCTTGTGCCGCAGGCGATAGACCGCGCGCCAGCCATCGTCTGTCGCGGCACTTTCGACGACATCCCAGGCGCTGTTGGCCGGCCAGCCATGCAGCGGCGCTTCCTCGACATCGCTGCGCGAAAACGGCGCGCAGAGGAAATCGCCGGACAGCCGAACGGTGCCTTCCGGCAAATTGTCCGGCAGTGTCTCGTTCGCATCGACCCAGGGTGCGCGGTGCAGCGGCTTCAGCTGCCGCCCGCCACCCTCGACGACCATGTCGGCGATGTGGCCGACCGTGAGGTCGAGCGAAACCGAAATGCCCCGGGCCTTGATGGTGTGGATGGTCATTGCGCTCTCACCGATTCTGCAGGCGCAAACTGGCCTGTTCGGCGGCACCTGCGCAAGCACTGCGACAGGCATTTTGCATCAGCGCCCTTTCACCCTCCCCCTTGTGGGGAGGGTCGGCGAGCGGCCGGAGCGAAGCGGAGATCGTTCGACGGGGTGGGGGTCTGGCGCCGGCGTCACCCCCACCCCGATCCGCTGGGCGGATCGACCCTCCCCACAAGGGGGAGGGTGGGCGCCTCTACTGCCGCTTGTATTCCCGCACCGGCGACTTGGTGTCGTCGGTGTAGGTGACCTGCACCGACATCGATTTCACGCTGTCGGCGACCTTGAATAGGGCTGGTAGTCGTAGGGGATGGCGTAAGGGTCCTTCTTGTCGCAGGGCGGCATCTTGATCTCCTTGTCGAGCGCCGCGCCGTTCAGGCTGTAATGCACCTGCTTGATGGCGCAGCGGTAGGACAGCATCTGGGTGAAGTAGACCAGCCCATGATTGCCGCTGGCATCGAAAGCGATCCACGAGGTCCAGAACTGGTCGAGGATCTGCTTGTTGCCTTGCTGGAGCGCGGTCTCCGGGTCGAAGCGGATGTCGAACGGGCCGGTCTCGCGGCCCCTGATGTCGAGATATTTGATGGCGATGATCCCCGCCACGGTGCTGTCGGGCATCTCGAAGCTCGGATTGGCCATCGGCTTGCCGGTCGTCTGGTCGTTCATGGCCAGGAAACCGGTGTCGGTGAACGGGCCGCTGTCGCCCATGCGCCAGGAGATGGCGGTCGCCGGCTCCGGCAGCGAGATGGTCATCGACCAGCCCTGGTTGGAGCGCATCGGCGTCAGCGAAGGCACGAAGCGGGCGGGATCGAGCACGTCGCCGAGTGCCGCCAGCCGGTTGCGGCTGCGGTCCAGCCAGTCGGCCAACTGCGTCTGGTCGACGACATATTTGAGCAGCCCGCCATCCTTTTCGTAGGACACGAACCTGGTCAGCGCCTTGGCCTCGTTGCGCTTGTCGGCCAGCGTCTGGGCGCCGAGCCGGTCTTCGGAAAACTCCTGCGCC
>NZ_RZPQ01001068.1:0-1504 GCF_003999135.1 Mesorhizobium sp. M7A.F.Ca.CA.004.06.1.1
TACGGCCAAGGCGCAACCAGAGTCGGTTTAAAGCCGGGTGCGCGAAAACGGGTTCCAGCGCACGGTGCCCAGCCGCGCTTCCTCACGAACCATGGTCAAAAGGCCGGCGCCGCCAACGACCGCCAGGCCAACCAGCGACAGCCCGTCCGGATATTCCCGGAAGAACAACGCGCCGAGGATCACCGCCCAGGCGATCTGCGAATAATGCGTCGGCGCGACGCGGTTGGCGGGCGCGTATTTCATGGCCAGCAGCTGCAGGAATTGTCCACCCGCGGTGAAGGCACCGGCCATTGCCAGCCACAGCAACTGCTTTCCGCTGGGAACAGTAAAGGCGGTGGCGGCGGCACCGATGCCGTTGAACAGCAGGCCGCAACCGACCAGCACGCCGAGCATGGTGGTGCGCTTTTCCTGCTGCGCCAGCGAGCGCATCAGGATGACGCTGGTGGCCGCGAGGAAAGCAACGCCGAAGGCGGCAAGATGGCCGAGATTGAGTTCGCGAAAGCCAGGCCGCACCACCAGCATGACGCCGGCAAAACCGGCGACCACCGCCAGCCAGCGCCAGGGGCCGACCTTCTCCTTGAGGATCACCGTGGAGAGAATGGTGACGCAGAGCGGCGCCAGGAAGATCAGCGCATAGGACTCGGCCAGAGGAATGGTGGTGAAGGCGTAGACGCTGAGCACGCCGGAAGCGATGCCCGCCCAGGCGCGCGCCTGCACCGCCCATGGTCTTTTGGTGCGCCAGAAATCGCGCCAGCGTTCGCCCGCAGGTCGCGTGAAGAATAGGAAGAAGCCCGCGAACAAAGTTATGAAAAAGCCGATCTCGAAGATCGTGAGTTGACCGCCCAGGCTTTTGACAACGGCATCGCTGCCCGAATAGCTTGCGTAGGCGATCAGGGCGAGCAGGATTCCGTTCGTCACGTTGTTCCAGTTCCGGGGAGAGAGTGATTTGAAAATCCTGGCGCTCGGTGCCCATCCGGACGACATCGAGATCTTCATGTTCGGTACGATGGCCGCCTATGCCGCGCAAGGCGCAGAGCTCACTTTTGCCATGGCCACGGATGGTGCCAGGGGCGGCACGAGTGATCCCGCTGTTCTCGCTCGTGTCCGTCGCGATGAAGCAACGGCCGCGGCTGCGCTGGTAGGCGCAATGCCACGCTTCCTCGACTTCCCGGACGGCGAGTTGGTGGCCGATGCAGCGCTGATCGGAGCTCTGAAAGCACTGATTGGTCAAACCGGCCCGGATCTGGTGATCACGCATGCGCCCAACGACTATCACGCCGACCATCGCGCGTTGTCGGACGGCGTGCGCATCGCGGCGTCTTTCGCCGTCCCGGTGCTGCATGCCGACACGATGGGCGGCACCGGTTTTTCGCCGACGCACTATGTCGACATTTCCGCCCATGCCGACGTCAAGGCCGAGGCGATCCGAATGCATCAGTCGCAGGATCCCGACCGCTTCGTCGACATCGCGCGGACACAGAACGCCTTTCGCGCCGGCCAGTGC
>NZ_RZPQ01001069.1:0-1503 GCF_003999135.1 Mesorhizobium sp. M7A.F.Ca.CA.004.06.1.1
ATCATGGAAATCTACCTCAACATCGCCGAGTGGGGGCCGGGCATCTACGGCATCGAGGCCGCGGCACAGCACCATTTTGGCGTTTCGGCAAAACAGCTGTCGCGACGGCAGGCCGCCTTGCTTGCGGTTTCCTTGCCAAATCCGATCGCCCGCAATCCGGCCAAACCCGGGCCTGGCTTGAGGCGGCTCGCCAATCTGATCGAGCGGCGCGCCGGCCGCTCCGGCGCCTATGTCGGTTGTCTCCGCTAGCCGATCCAAAAAAATTCGCGCCAGTGCTGGCCAAAACGGCACAGGGCGTGTATAGGCACCCGACTTTCTCAGATTTAGGCCCCGACATGGCCCTTTCACGAGGGCGGGCGGGGCTTTTGACCATGTAGTGGAGCATATCCGTGGCCGTTCCGAAACGTAAAACCTCTCCGTCCAAGCGCGGCATGCGCCGCTCGGCCGACGCCCTCAAGGCCCCGACCTATGTCGAGGACAAGAATTCCGGCGAAATGCGCCGTCCGCATCATATCGACCTGAAGACCGGCATGTATCGCGGTCGTCAGGTGTTGACGCCCAAGGAAAGCTGAGACCAGCTTTTTCAAAGGTTTGAATTTCCATAAGGACCGGCCGGTGGCTGGTCCTTTTGCGTTTGGGCCGGACGGCAGCGCATTTCGAGGCGTGCACCGCCGGCGTTGCAAATCCTTCGGCCGGCAACCGGCTGACATGGTTGTTGCGTGCGGTCTTCGACCGTGTTCAGCGCTGATGGCGAAACATCTTGACGACGTGGCCATGGCGCATTCTACAAAGGATCGCCCCCACATGGAGACGCCAGATGTTCGGTGCCATTCCGCTGCTGATCGTGCCTTTCGTGCTCTACAACCTCGGACTGCTGGGAATTTTCGGCAGCGGTGACGATCCGTGGGCGAGCGAGGTCTTCTCCTTCAGTATGATGTCGGGCGGCGTGTTCTCGATGACGCTGGGCGACCTGATGATACTGATCGGGCTGGTCTTCCTGTTCCTCGAAATGGCGAAGTCGGTGCGCACGACCAATGCCTCGATCATGGACCATCTTCTGTCGACGCTGGTATTCGTGGCCTTCCTGGTCGAGTTCCTGCTGGTGAAGGGCGCCGCCCATTCCGTCTTCTTCACGCTGATGGTCATCGCGCTGTTCGATGTGCTGGCCGGATTCGCGGTGTCGATGCGATCGGCCAGCCGGGACATCAATCTGAATTAGGTCCCCAGCGCGGAAGGCGGAAGTTTGACGGGCGCTTGCGCTGACAGTTGTCGGAAACGCCCGTAACGTCCCCGACGCTCAGCCCGGATCGGCGGTGAAGCCGGCGGCCTCGATGCCGGCGATGGCCGCGGCTTCGTCATTGTCCGACGTGTCACCTGAAATGCCGACGGCGCCGAGGATGGCTCCGGCCTTGTCGCGGATCAGCACGCCGCCGACGACCGGCAGCACGCGTCCGCCAGAGACGTCCGAGATGCCGGCGACGAGGTGCGGGCGCTCCTTGGCGA
>NZ_RZPQ01000106.1:0-11536 GCF_003999135.1 Mesorhizobium sp. M7A.F.Ca.CA.004.06.1.1
CGATAAGATTGGTCACGAAACCCTCGAACGAACCGGATTCGACAGATGGAATGGCCTGCGGGGAATGCTTGTCCACTCCCCGCCAGCCACGGCGCCGTCACTTCTTGCCGTAATATTCCTTGAGCTTGTCTTCTGGCAGTTCGCTCGGCCACCAGACATTGGCGGTGAGGTCGTCGCGATAGTATTTTTTGGCCTTGTCCTGGTCCCATCCGTCGGGATTATAGACATAGCGTTTGTAGAGCTGATTGCCTTCCAGAAGGGCAACGGCGGCGCGCACGCCGGCCGCACCTTGGGCGGGGCTGTATTCCGGCGAGATCGACTTGAACCCGTCCGTGATCCACTGGCCGAAATAGCCATTGTTGCCCTCGCCCGAAATCGGCGGAACGGGCGTGCCGAACTGCTTGAAGACATCGACGCAGGCGCGCGTCATGTCAGCGCCGGACGACCAGATGCCGTCAACCTGTGGGTTGTTCAGATAAAGCGTCTCGCACAGCTTCTTGGCCTTGTCGTACTGCCAGTCACCATGCTCCTCGGCGATGATCTGCACATGCGTGCCTTTAAGTGATTCCAGTAAGCCGTTGTAGCGGTTGGTGTCTTCCGGATGGCCGGCCAGGCCACGCAGGACCCAGATCTTGCCGTTGTCGCCGACGGTCTTGACCAGCCAGTCGCCCATCACCTTGCCGAAATGCTCGGCGCCG
Organism: Mesorhizobium sp. M7A.F.Ca.CA.004.06.1.1; assembly: GCF_003999135.1. Taxonomy (NCBI): domain Bacteria; kingdom Pseudomonadati; phylum Pseudomonadota; class Alphaproteobacteria; order Hyphomicrobiales; family Phyllobacteriaceae; genus Mesorhizobium; species Mesorhizobium sp. M7A.F.Ca.CA.004.06.1.1. The sequence continues at coordinate 699 of NZ_RZPQ01000106.1, forward strand.
CCCTGGATTTCGGTGGTGTAGGCGTCGGAATCGATGCGGCCGGTGTGAAGGATGACCGGGATGCCGGCGGCGACCGCCTTGGCGATGCTGGCATTGGCCGATGTGCTGGTCACCGGCTGAACGATGATCGCGTCGACATGCTGCGCGATCAGGTCCTCGATGTCGGCCACCTGCTTTTTCTGGTCGAAGCCGGCATCGAGCAGGATGAATTTCGAGATGCGCTTGTCCTTGGCCGCGGCGTTCTCCGCCTCATGCGCCACCTGTACTGTCCAGGTGTTGGCGTTGACGCCGAAGTCGCTCATGCCGATGACCCAGGGCGGGTCCTTCTTGAACGCACCGGCCGCGGTCATGCGCGTGTCGTCGGGGCGCGGCGCCACGCCGTCCATCAGCTTGATGTCTTCCGCATGCGCCAGCGACGTCACGGCAAGCGTGGACGCAACGAGCATCCCCAGGCCGACGGTTTTCAGCAATCCTAACATTAAACTCTCCTCCTTGTGGTTGCCCCGGCCTACGAATTCGTATGGCCGGCCGTACGAATGCGTACGGCCATGAGACGCTCTCCCAATGCATGCTCGTTGTCGCAAACCGACCGATGCACGCAATTCTCCCGCCCCCGAACACATGCGTGCCGAAGCCCAATTCCTGCTGGACGATGATGACGGTCGAGAACTCCTCCGGGCACTTTAGAAGCACAGCGGATTCGCCCTGTCAATAGTTAGTCATGTTGAATGACTATTCCCTTGCTTGCCTTTCATCGCTCCTCTATCCATCATGATTGGCGCTCGCCGGCTTCGGCGCGCTGTCAGTCCCGGCGGGAAAAACATGCGATCAGTCTTGTGCTACGGCGACTCCAACACGCACGGCCAGATCCCCGGCAGGGGGCCGCTCGAGCGCTATGGGCCGGGTGAACGCTGGCCGGGGATATTGCGTTCTCAGCTAGGCCCCGACTGGTATGTCATCGAGGAAGGATTGAGCGGCCGCACCACCGTCCACGACGACCCGATCGAGGGCGCCCACAAAAACGGCAGAACCTATCTTCGCCCCTGCCTGCAGAGCCATGCGACGCTCGACCTCGTCATCATCATGCTCGGCACTAACGATTTGAAGATCCGCTTCAACAAGCCGCCGTCGGAAGTGGCGATGGGGATCGGCTGCCTCGTCTACGACATCAAGGAGCTGGCGCCTGGGCCAGGCGGCTCGACGCCCGAGATCATGATCGTGGCCCCGCCGCCGATGCAGGACGACGTCAAGGAATGGAAGTCCATCTTCGCCGGTGCGCCGGAGAAATCGCGCCTGCTCGCGCTCGAGTTCGAGGTTCTGGCGGACTCGCTCGAACTCCACTTTTTCGATGCCGGCTCGGTGGTCTCGTGCAGCGAAGCGGACGGCTTTCACATCGATGCCGAGGCGCACAGATTGCTGGGCACCGCACTTGCCCGCGCGGTCGACGCCATCGGCTGGAGCCGCTCGACATGAGCAACCATACCGCCGCGAGGCAGCGCGCTCTTACCGACGGGGCGACCCTTGCCTGACATGAGGTTCGCACCACCCAATCCATTGCGCATCGCCGATCGTGCGAGCGGGCTGAATGCGTTGAGCGTGCGCAGCTATAATGAGCGGCTGGTGCTGTCGCTGCTGCTTCAGAACGAGGGCATTTCGCGGATGGAAATCGGCGAAAAGACCGGCCTGTCGGCGCAGACGGCCTCGGTCATCGTCCGTTCGCTCGAGCAGGAAGGCCTGGTCTCGCAAGGCGAGGCGCAGCGCGGCCGCGTCGGGCCGCCCACCATCCCGCTTTCACTCAATCCGGAGGGCGCCTATGCGGTTGGCGTCGGCTTCAGCCGCCGCAGGATCGACATCGCGCTCATCGATTTCATCGGCACCGTGCGCTTCCACACGCAATTGCCGGCGGATGAAGCCAATCCCTTTCCGCAAAGCAGCGATCTGTTCGGCGCGATCAGGCAAGCCATGACCAGCCTGCCGGTCGAGGCGCGCAGCCGGGTTGCCGGCATCGGCCTGGCCGTTCCCGACGATGTCGACACGATGGCTGCAACCCGCAACGGATCGAGCACCTCGCTGAAAGCCTTGCAGGGGGAGATCGAGGAACAGATCAAGCTGCCGGTTTTCGTGCAGAACGATATCACCGCGGCAGCCGGCGGCGAGAGCATGTTCGGCGTCGCCAAGCCGCTCAACGACTATTTGTTCTTCTATCTGGGAGCACGGCTGCAGAGTAGGCTCATCCTCAACCACCAGATCTACAAGGGAAACTCCAGCGCCAGCTTCGATCATGGGCTGATGCGCCTGGAGAGCGAACTGACCAAGCGCCGGCGCCCGTCCGAAATCATCTGGAGCAGCAGCCCCGAGTGGCCTGACCTTGGCGAGGCCTACAGCGAATGGCTAGGGGAATGCTCCAACCGCCTGAAAGCCTCTATTTCCGCACTGACCCAGTTTGTCGAATTCAGGACGGTCGTCCTGTCCAGCTACGCGCCGCAGAAGATCGCCAAGGCCTTGTGCGCCGACATCGGCCGGGAATTCCCCGGCATCGAAGCGCTGCCCGCGCGGGTCAGCATCAGCCCGAAGGCCGTCGGCGCGGCAAGCCTGCCATTCAGTTCGCGCTTCATGATCCAGTGATCGAGCCGAACCGGCGTTGCCGGTCGGCCGATTACGGGCTCTCTGCAGGTCCATCGATGATTTTCAAATGACAAGGCGATTCCGCTTGCCAGGACGCCTCACTTAATAGCATGTTAAGTGAACCCTGAGATCGCCATGAAAATCGCTGCGGATCACGCACTCAACGACAATGCCGCAACCAGCGCCGAAGCGCGCCGCTCGACGGTATTGGGCGATCGCATCAAGGCCTATCGCACCACGCGGCGCCTGACGCTGCGCCAGCTCGGCGACATGATCGGCACCACCGCCAGCTTCCTGAGCCAGCTCGAGCGCGGCCTTTCGGGTGCCAACACCAGCACGCTGATGCTGATCGCCAACGCGCTCGGCATCAGCCTCGCCGATCTTTTCGACGAACGCGAGGTGTCGCCGCACGCGGTGCTGACACGGGCCGAACGGCCGGCGCTGCCGACCAGCGAAGGCTACCGCAAGACGCTGCTGTCGCGCCGGCCGATCCGCGAGATGGAAGTCTATTGCGGCGAGTTCGCCGTCGGCGGCTCCACCGGCGACGTGCCCTACACGCATGGCAACGCGAACGAGATGTTCCTCGTGCTGCGCGGACGCGTGCAACTGACGCTCGGCGACGAGAGCTTCACCCTCGAAGAGGGCGACAGCATCGAATATTCGACCTCGACGCCGCACCGGACGATCAATGTCGGCGATACGGTGGCCGAAGTGCTGTGGATCATCGCGCCGCCGACAAGCGGCGCTGTCGACCTCGATCAATATGTAGCCCGGAAAACGCTCGCGCCCGGCCTGCCAAAATCAAACAGCGAGCCATCGGAGGGTTAGAAAATGGGAAGCAGATCAAGATTGGCCGGGCTTGTCGGCGCCGCCGCACTGGCCTTGCTCGCAGCCGCCGCTCACGCGCAGAACGCGCCGCCGGCCGGGACCGTGGTGGACGGGTCGCTGAAGGGCAAGACGCTGACCTTCGTCTCGTATGGCGGCATCTACCAGGACGGCCAGGTTGCCGCGCTTAAGGAATTCGTCGACAAGAGCGGCGTCAAGCTGCTGAACGACGGACCGACCGAAATCGCCAAGCTCCAGGCGCAGGTCGAATCAGGCAATGTGACCTGGGATGTCGTCGACACGGATGATTTTCCGCCCTTCGTGCATTGCGGCAAACTGTTCCAGAAGCTCGACCTGACCAAGCTCGATATCTCGCACATCCCGCCCGGACAGGTCGGCGAGTGCAGCGTGCCGGCGATGAATTACGGCATGGTCCTGATGTACAAGAACGACACGTACAAGGACAATCCGCCAAAGGACTGGAAGGATTTCTTCGACACCGCGAAATTCCCCGGCACCCGCGCCATCGACGGCAGCGGCAGCCCGCTCGGCGGCTTGATCGAACAGGCCATCCTGGCCGACGGCGGCAAGGTCGACGCCATGACGCCGGCCGACATCGACAAGGGCATCGCCAAGATCAAGGCGATCGGCCCCGACACGATCTTCTGGAAGACCGGCGCCGAATCCCAGCAGCTCGCCGAGTCCGGCGAGGCCGACATGATCATCATGTGGACCGGCCGCGCCATGACGGCAGTCAAGAATGGCGCTGCCTATACGCCGGTGTGGAAGGACTGGCTGGTCGTCATGGATCAGCTGACCATCCCGGTCGGCGCCAAGGACCCCGATGCCTCCTACGCGCTGATCAACGCCTATCTCGGCAAGAAGTCGCAGGAGATCCTGACCGAGCAGACCTCCTACTCGCCGATCAACAACGAGGCACAGCCAAAGGTCGACGCGTCCGTCGCCGCCTTCCTGACCAACACGCCGGACCACGCCAAGCTCGGCTATCAGCAGAACATCAAGTTCTGGGTCGCCAACTTCGCCGCTGCGTCCGACAAGTGGACGGCGCTGATGGCCGGCAACTGAGCCGGCTACCACTGAGGTGACGGCGTGAGCCAGACATCGCATACGCCGACGGCCGGGGGTGATTATCCCCGGCCGTCAGGTGCCGTGCAGGGGCCGCAGCGGCGCCTGCGCCTTGCCGCCTATCCGTCGCTGCTGGCGATGCCGGCCCTGCTCCTGCTTATCGCGGCTATGGGCTATCCCTTGCTGACCGTCACGCTGCGCAGTTTTTCGGACCCGGCCTGGGGCCTGCAGAACTACGTCTGGTTCTTCTCCACGCCGGTGAACGTCACCGTCCTGTGGCGCACCTTTTCCATCGCCGCCTGGGTCACCATCGTCTGCGTCATCGCCGCCTATCCCTATGCCTATCTCATGACGGCGGTCGGGCCGCGCCTGCGGCTGGTCCTCATCCTGTGCGTGCTGGTGCCGTTCTGGGTCAGCGGCGTGGTGCGCACCCTGGCCTGGGTCATCCTTTTGCAGGATTCCGGCATCATCAATTCGGTCATCAGGCTGCTCGGCTTTGACGGCGTGAAGCTGATCCGCACGCAGACCGGAGTCGTCATCGGCATGGCGCAGGTGTTGCTGCCGTTCATGATCCTGCCGCTCTATTCTGTCATGCGCGGCATCGATTTGCGCCTCGTGCAGGCGGCGCGCAGCCTCGGCGCGCGGCCCGCACGTGCCTTCCTGCAGATCTATCTGCCGCTGTCGCTGCCAGGCGTCTTCGCCGGCGCCATCATCGTCTTCATCCTGTCGCTCGGCTTCTACATCACCCCTGCCCTGCTCGGCGGCCCGCGCAGCACCATGCTGTCGACGCTGGTGCAGAGCCAGGTGCTCAGCCTGCTCAACTGGGGACGCGGCGGCGCCATGGGGGTCGTCCTGCTGGGCGCGACCTTCGTGCTTCTGGCGCTCGCCGCACCGCTGATGCGCCAGCGCCACAAGCAGGCGGCCAGATCATGAGGCTGGCCCCCTTCCGCATCCTGCTCGGCCTGTTCTGCCTGCTGGTCGCCGTGTGGCTGGTCATGCCGACGCTGGTCATCATCCCGATGTCGTTCAACGAGAAGAAGTCGTTGGCCTTCCCACCCTCCGGTTTCTCCTGGCAGTGGTACGCGAATTTCTTCACCAATCCCGATTGGCTGTCGAGCTTCTTCAATTCGCTGAGGGTCGCGGGCCTCGTCGCCGTTGCCGCCACGCTGATCGGCACGCTGGCGTCGCTTGGCCTCAGCCGCATGAAACATTCCGGCGCCGGCCTGCTGCGCGCTATCCTGATCACGCCGATGATCGTGCCCGGCGTGGTGCTGGCGATCGGCATCTATGCCGTTTACCTCGACTACCAGCTTGTCGGCACCACCACCGGCTTCGTCATCGCGCACACGATGCTGGCGATCCCCTTCGTCATCATCGCCGTATCGGCAAGCCTCGAAGTCTTCGACGTGCGGCTGGAAACGGCGGCGGCCAGCCTCGGCGCCAACCGCTTCACCACATTCCGCACCGTGACCTTGCCGCTGATCGCGCCCGGTATCCTGTCCGGGCTTTTGTTTGCCTTCGTCACCTCCTTCGATGAAATCATCGTCGCGCTGTTCATCACCAGTCCCTACCTCAAGACCTTGCCGGTGCAGATCTTCACCAGCATCACCCGCGACGCCGACCCGACGGTGACGGCCGTCGGAACCATCATCTTCATTGCCACGACGCTGATCATCAGCGCCGGGCTGATCATCAGCTCGAAATCGACGAGGAGTTGAGATGACTGCGAGGGAACGTGGCGCGGCCATCGACATCAAGGGCGCAACCAAGCGTTACGGCAATTTCACCGCGCTCGATGATGTCAGCCTGCATATCGAGCCGGGCGAGTTCATGACGCTGCTGGGGCCCAGCGGCTCCGGCAAGACGACCACGCTCAACGTCGTTGCGGGCTTCACCGACCTCACCGCAGGCGATCTTGCCGTCGGCGGCAAGAGCATCGTCGCCCTGCCGGCGCACAAGCGCAACATCGGCGTCGTCTTCCAGCACTACGCGCTGTTTCCGCACATGACGGTCGGCAAGAACGTCGCCTATCCCCTCACCTTGCGCGGCATGGACAAGCAGGCGCGCGACCGTCTCGTTGTACGAGCACTGGACATGGTCAAGATGGCCGATTTCGCGCATCGCTATCCCTCCGAACTTTCCGGCGGCCAGCAGCAGCGCGTGGCGCTGGCGCGTGCCATCGTCTTCGATCCGCCGCTGCTGTTGATGGACGAACCGCTCGGCGCGCTCGACAAGAAACTGCGCGAATGGCTGCAGCTGGAGATCAAGCGGATCCACCGCGAACTCGGCACCACCTTCGTCTATGTGACGCACGACCAGGAAGAAGCGCTGGTGCTCTCCGACCGCATCGCTGTGTTCAATCAGGGCCGCATCGAACAGGTCGGAACCGGCCGCCAGCTCTACGACGAGCCGACGACCTTGTTCGTGGCCAAGTTCATCGGCGAATCGACCAGTTTGCGCGGCGAGGCCCAGGCGTCCGGAGACCAGACCAGCCTGACGATCGCCGGCCAGAAGATCGTGGCCTACGGCAAGCTCGCCGGCGGCCGCAAACCGGTGGTCCTGCTGCGGCCGGAGAAGCTGTCGCTTGCCGGCACCAACACGCCTCCCGCCGCCGGGCAGAACAGCCTCACTGGTGAGGTCAGCGAAGCGATCTATCTGGGGTCGGGTTCGAAATACCAGGTGACGCTTCGCGACGGCTCGGTCGCCATCGTGCGCTCGTCGCTGGAAGCCACACCGTTCTCGATTGGTGACACGGTCGATCTGCGCTGGTCCGTCGTCGATGCAAAACTTCTTGCCGACGACGACCGCGCCGACATGACGATGACCTGACCGCTTTTCCCCGCAGGATTTTTAGACATGGACGCCAAAGTCAACGGCAACGTCTCGTTCTGGTATGCCGACATCGGCCTGCCGGCCTACCGCGCGCCGCTTCCAGGTGATCTCGAAGCCGATGTCTGCATCGTCGGCGCCGGCTACACCGGCTTGTGGACGGCTTATTACCTGAAGAAGGCCGATCCTTCGATCCGCATCGCCATCGTCGAGAGGGAGTTCGCCGGCTTCGGCGCGTCGGGCCGAAATGGCGGCTGGCTGTCCGGCGGCTTCAGCTGGTCGCGCGAAAAATATCTGCAGACCTCGACGCGCGGCGCCGTCATCGACATGGAAACCGCCATGCATGGCACGGTCGACGAAGTGATCGCGGTGACCGAGACCGAAGGCATCGATGCCGACATCCGCCGGGTCGACAATCTGACGGTCGCCACCAACCCGCCGCAGCTCGAACGGATCAAGGCCGCCTATGCCGATGCGATCGGCTGGAGCGTGCCGAGCGAGCGTGTCGGCCTGATCGGTCAGGAAGAGGCCAGAGCCCGCATCAACATCAGAAATGTGCTTGGCGGCTATATCCACCACGGCACCGCGCGCGTGCAGCCGGCCAAGCTGGTGCGCGGCCTGTCCGAAGCCGTCGAACGCATTGGCGTGCCGATCTACGAGCAGACCACCGTGACCGGCATCGAGAAGGGCAAGGTCACGACGAGCCGCGGCACCGTGCGCGCGCCAATCATCATTCGTGCCACGGAAGGGTTCACGGCCGGCATACCAGGCAATGAGCGGCTCTGGCTGCCGCTCAACAGCGCGCAGATCATCACCGAGCCGCTGCCGCAATCGCTATGGGACGAGATCGGCTGGGAGGGCCATGAGCTTCTCGGCGACGCCGCGCACGCCTATTGCTATGCACAGCGCACCAGGGAAGGCCGCATCACCATGGGCGGACGCGGCGTGCCCTACCGCTACGGCTCGCAGACCGACGTGCGCGGCCAGACGCAGCAGGCGACGATCGAAAGCCTGCACGCGATCCTCATCCGCCTTCTGCCACAGACAGCCAAGCTTCGCATCGACCACGCCTGGTGCGGCGTGCTGGGCGTGCCCCGCGACTGGTGCACGACGGCCGGTCTCGACCCTGAGACCGGCATCGGCTGGGCCGGCGGCTATGTCGGGCTCGGCGTATCCAGTTCCAACCTGTCGGGCCGCACGCTGCGCGATCTCATCCTGCGGCGCGACACTGAGCTGACCCGCCTGCCCTGGGTCAACCGCCAGGTCAGCAAGTGGGAGCCCGAGCCGATGCGCTGGCTCGGTGTCCACTCGATGTATCAGCTCTACCGCGTCGCCGACGAACGCGAGGAGGCCGGCCTCCAGCACACGTCGAAACTCGCCGCAATCGCCGATCGCATCACAGGACATTAAGAGACTGCCATGACCGATTTCCAGACCTTCGCCCATCTCGCCTCGATCGATCTCGGCGAGCCCGAGCCCAAGCCGACCTCGATCAGCGGCAATCAGTTCGAAGCAGCGAAGACGCTGTGGACCTCGCCCGACGGCACGTTGGAAGTCGGCGTCTGGGAGTGCACGCCGGGCCGCTTCACCGCATCGCGCGACAGCAATTCCGAAACGTGCCACATCGTGTCAGGCCGGGTCTCGCTGCATGGTCCCGATGGCCGCAGCAAGGACGTCGGCCCGGGCGAAATGCTGGTGCTGCCGAAAGGGTGGAAAGGCGAATGGACGATCCACGAGAAGACGCGCAAGCTCTATATCCTGCACTTCGAGGCGTGAGCCGACGTCCGCTTTGGCTGAAGCCTCCCCAACTTCGTCATCCTAGGGCGAAGCAGGAGCGAAGCTCCGTCGCGGAGACCCTGGGATCCATTCCGTGACAGCCATCGAGGAATGCAGCGGAACAGAATTCTGCACCGCTGCAGCGCTTTGAGGTCGCGGCATGTATCCCTTGGGCTGCGGAGCAGCTCCAGGGGTCTGCGCCGCGTCGCTACGCTCCTTGCTCCGCCCGTGGATGACGAAGCGATGGGCGCTACTCGTCGCCCAAACCGCCGGCCGTCGGCTTGCCTTCTATCGCCTGCCGCAAGGCGTCGTTGATGCGGTCCTGCCAGCCCGGCCCATCCTCCTGGAAGTGGTCCAGCACGGCGCGGTCGATCCGGATCGAAACAAGCTCCCTGACGCCTGGAGCGGCGGAGGGCTCACGAACCGGCGCGGCCGGCTTCTTCACCGGCTTGAAAGCCGCTTCGGCGGCCGCCATCGGATTTGTCGGTCGGCGCGGGGGATTTGCCATTGGGATGACCCTGACTGAAGGCGATTCGTGCGCAGCACGCTTACGCCACCATAGCCCAACCAGCGCCGTCGCGCAGGCCCCTTTGGTCGGGACAATCACTCGGCTGCTTGAAGACTTTGCGCGTCGATGATGACCCTGATCTCCGCGCGGCAGGAGCCGCAATTCGTACCGGCATGCAGGGCCGCGCCGATCCCCGCGACGCTGCCGCAGCCGCGGCGCACCGCTTCGGCGATCTGGTTGGCGCCGACGCCGAAGCAGGAGCAGACAATGGCGCCGCGATCGACGTCGACCCCGCCCGGCCGTCCGGCCACGATCGCCAGCCTTCCGCGCCGGTCGACATGATCGGCACTTAACTGTTCCGCCGCCCAGCCGCGCGACACGGCGACCGGGCCGGGCGCGACGAACAAGGCGCCTGACAGTTGATCGCCGTCGAAGGCGGCGATGCGATGCTGGCCGGCGTCGCAGTCATGATAGGCGAGCATTTCCGCACCCGGTGACGCGCCGAACAGTGACCCGGCAAAGCCGGCCCAGTCGATGTCGTCTTCGGCAAAGGCAAGCTCGACCCGCCAGCCGCCCTTGCATTTGGCCACGGCCCAATAGGCCGCGGCATCGGGCGACGGCCTATGCCGCGTCACCGCAAAGCCGAAGGCTTTTGCGGCGAATTTCTCGATGCGGGCGGCGACATGTTTCAGCGCCGGCTGGCCGGAAATGGGATCGGTCAGCGGCGCGGTCAGCGTGTCGAGCCGGCCCTTTGCCGAGAACTGATCGGTCCAGTGCATCGGCGCAAACAGGCTGCCCTGGCGCTGGCGTATCGTCACCAGCGCGCGCACCAGCACGTCACCGCGCGGGCTGGAAACGCGCACGATGTCGGCGTCACCGATGCCGAAGCGCTGCGCATCCACCGGGTGGATCTCGACGAATGGCTCGGCGATGTGCTGCGAAAGCCGCGGGCTTTTGCCGGTCCGCGTCATGGTGTGCCAATGGTCGCGGATACGGCCGGTGTTGAGGATCAGCGGATAGTCGGGACTGGTGCGGACTTCCGTGGTCGGGCGGATGGCGATGAAGCGCGCCTTTCGATCGGGTGTGTAGAAATTGCCGTCGGCGAAGAAGCGAACCTGGAGCCCAGTCGTGCCGACCCCTTCTGGCCTGCCGGCCACTGGAACGGCTCAAGCGTTGCGTAGGTCTCGCC
>NZ_RZPQ01001070.1:0-1500 GCF_003999135.1 Mesorhizobium sp. M7A.F.Ca.CA.004.06.1.1
GCTCCTTCGGGATTGCTTTGATGCTGCCGCTTTCGATCTGGTCCGGGTCAATCAATGCGTAGACAATCGGCTCGCGGTTCTTAACCACGCCTGAAGAAAACGGACTCTGCTTGGTGAGTTCTTTCGGACACTCTTTGCGGCTTACGTCTCTCGCAAATAATCGAGCAAATCGGCAGGCAAGACTTCCAGATTCGCTCTCTCCCGCCCGGGCGAGAATTGACCGCCACGATAAATTGCGTAGCCAACGGTCCCATCTTCCTCGATGCTTAGGATCGCGTGGCGCTCCCCCCATTTCCATTCGAAAGCGATCTCCCCATCATCCGCCCATACCGAAGGTAATCTGACACCAGCGGGTATTGCCTCCCAAAGCCTCGAAGCAAAACCAGCCATCCCGCCCGGAGCAGAAATCTTCGGGAACGCGGGAATCTCATAAGTGTTTGCAGGATTCGAGTGCCCTATCACCAAATTGGGCAGAGATAGGTCCGCGAACCAAGGCAAATGGTCCGTTACCGAAACCGTATTCGGATAGAGAGTTCTCTCCCACACAGACAACTCGGGCCATACCGTACTGACGTTTGGTGGCAGTGCACTGCCTGTGAGGGGTCCCCAGCCAATGAGGGGCAACTCTTCCAAAAAACAAACCCTCCCTGCCATCGTTTCTAGGACAGCAGGAGTAGTTCTAGCGGATGGCGGGATAGCTGAGCCCGGGCGCTGCTTGGGAACATAGGAAGGTCGCGTTCCACTATCTTCCCCGATTAAGGCTAGCGCACTCATCACAGTTCACCCGATTCAACATTCTGGCGACCGAGGCCAACCAGTTCATCCCATATAGGCACCAAAAGCGATCGATCCAATGGCGACGCATTGGCTGCGTCGGTACTATGATCGAGTTCAAGGCGCGCAGCAAAAACCTGCCCACCCATGACAATTCCAGCCTCATTCCCGCCAACTCTAATTGAGCCCCTCTGTATCTTCACAGACCCCAAGCTCAAAATACGGTTCAATTTTAGCGGCAGTATGTTGCTCCTCGTCGGGGAATTTATGCGATATAAAAAATCTTCAGTGTCCGGCTGAATTTTAGCACTCTTCAAGTATCCGCTAAGGATCGAATTCACACTCTTCTCGTCGGGCGCTTGTTGCAACATTACGGATCCAAGTGCCAGACGTGCCACCGGATGGGTAAAATTGGCAAGGAATTTCGACGCTACCGATTGGAATTCATCAATTCCTGCGTCCCATTCCGCGAATGCCGGGACGGCGGCGTCTTCGGCGAAATCGGCCTTGATGCCCATAATCACGTCGACCCTGTTTGGACCAAATCCCAAGGTCAGCCGACCAAGTCCAAAATCGCCAACATAGACCTTGCCGCCTGGCACGTTTTGCCGAACTTCAGCTTCGTCTTGGCCAGTGAGGAAGGTCCAATCTGCCTCGGTGCCCTTTGGCTGATCGGCAGTGAAGATAGATAGGCGCAATGATTCCAGTGACCAGTTGCTGCTCATA
>NZ_RZPQ01001071.1:0-1499 GCF_003999135.1 Mesorhizobium sp. M7A.F.Ca.CA.004.06.1.1
CTTCTGGCCCGTGGCCCGTTTCGTGAGGCGGAGGAACGCGCGCTGCTCGAAAAGCAACGCATCGATGTCGTCGTGTCCAAGAACAGCGGCGGCGAAGCGACTTATGGCAAGATCGCCGCGGCGCGGGCGCTTGGCCTCGAGGTGGTCATGATCCAACGGCCAGTCTTGCCGGATGTTCCCGCGGCTGAAAGCGTTGAAGCGCTGACCGTGTTGGTCGATCATTTTGTCCGTCCCGTGGACGAGCGCGGCGTGTAGACCAGCGCCGGCTTCTCCGCGCGCTTGATGATGCGGGTCTCCGGCGAGCCGATGATGATGCAGGTCGCCATGTCGGCCTTCTCTGCCTCGACATCGGCCAGCAGATAGACCTCGATGCGCTCATCCGGGCGGCCGGCGGCGCGGCCGAAAATCACTGGTGTGGTACCAGGCAGGATCGCGGTCAGGCATTCGAAGGCGCGGCCGAGCTGCCAGGGGCGCGCCTTGCTGATCGGGTTATAGAGCGCGATGACGAAGCCGGCGCCGGCCGCCGCCAGCAGGCGCAGTTCGATCAACTCCCATGGCTTCAGATTGTCGGACAGCGAGATGGCGCAGAAATCATGGCCGAGCGGCGCGCCGATGCGGGCGGCGACCGCCAGCATGGCGGTGATGCCGGGCACCACAGCGACATCGACCGCGCGCCATTCGGCCGGGCCGGCCTCGATCGCCTCGCAGACGGCCGCCGCCATGGCGAACACGCCGGGGTCGCCACCGGAAACCACCGCGACGTCGTGGCCCTCGGCGGCTTTGATCAGTGCGTCCTTGGAGCGGGCGAGTTCCTCGCGATTGTCGGAAGCGACGCGGGTCTGTTCCGGGCGCAATTCCAGCCGGTCGAGATACGGTTTGTAGCCGTAAAAGAATTTCGCCTCGGCGACGGCGCGGCTGGCTTCCGGAGTGACTTGATCGGCATTGCCGGGCCCAAGGCCGATGACAGTGAGACGGCCGCTCATGCCTGCGCTCCCACGGCGCCGGGGCGGCCGGACCAGCCGGCGACCAGCACGATGGCGAAATAGGGCGCCTTGTCGTCCGGCTTGTCGGCCAGCTTCATCGACACGCTGCCGGCCATGGTGCCGCGCTCGACATAGACGGCGCGCGACAGCTTGGCCGTAGCCTCCAGCGCCCGCCTGATCTTTGGCAGGTTACGGCCGACCTTCATGATGACGGCGGCATCGGTGTCAGCCAGCCGGCGCGTCAGCTCGAACTCGCTCATCGTGCCGGGCAGCACGGTCAGCACGTCATCGCCCTGGACGATCGGGATACCAGTCTGCGACCAGCAGCCGGACATAGCGGTTACGCCGGGAATGACTTCGGTGGGGAAGCGATGGGCGAGGCGCACATGCAGATGCATGTAGGAGCCGTAGAAAAGCGGGTCGCCCTCGGACAGCACCGCAACCATCTTGCCTGCCTGGAGGTGCTCGGCGACCTTCTCGGCGGACTCCTCGTAGAAAGTCGTGATCTGCGAGCCT
>NZ_RZPQ01001072.1:0-1497 GCF_003999135.1 Mesorhizobium sp. M7A.F.Ca.CA.004.06.1.1
TCTCAAGGTTCATATCTGTCTCCTTCCATCACCGGCCCGCTTTGCGGCACCGGATCCGATTGCGGTGACGGACCCTCCCATTCGAGCCGGGTCCAGTTGAGGCTGATATGGTGCACAAGCTCCGAACCCTCAAGACGTCTCGATATCGGCAACTTCATAATATTGCACGGCCGCCCAAACGAAAACGGCGGAGATTTCTCTCCGCCGTTCAATGCCTTGAAATGCCGTTCGATCAGTTGTCGATATCGACATTGATCGGTTGGGCGTTGCCGCTGTCGACCGGGGCCGCAGCCGCCTCGCCGGCGTTGGCCACGGAATTGGCATTGTCACTACCGCCATCAACCTGATCGGCGTTGACGCGCGGGCGGCGCGGCCGCCTCGGACGACGGGCAGCACCGCTTTCGGCGGCCGCCTCGTTGAGTTCGGCCTGGGCCGCAAGGCCTGCCGGCGAAAGATTCTCGAACGACGGAGCCGGTTCGGCCGCAGCAACGGATTCGGTCGGCGCGGCGGCTTCGGCCTCGCTTGGAGCCTCGTTGCGCTGGGGCTGGCCAGCTTGCTCGGCGGACGATGCATAGTCGCGCTGGCCGTTCTGGCCGTAACCGCCATTGGGGCGACGATCGCGATGGCGCCCGCCATTGTTGTCGCGGCCACCATTGTTGCGCCCGCCATTATTATCACGGGCCTCGCGGCCACCTTCCCGGTTGAGCGCAACCTCGGCCGGCGTCCCTTCGATGACCGGCTGCGGGCCGGCGCCATGGTTGATCACCGGGATCTGGGCATCGGAAACAGTGTTGCTGTTGTTGCCGCCATTGTCGAAATCGTCGCGGTCCTCGTCGCCGTCATCGTCGAAATCATCACGATTCTGCTGCGCGTTCTGGATCGGCATCTGCGCCTGTGCGGCCGCGATGATGCGATTGTAATGCTCGGCGTGCTGGAGATAGTTCTCCGCCATGACCCGGTCGCCGGAGCTGTGAGAATCGCGGGCAAGGGTGGCGTACTTTTCGGCGATCTGCTGAGCCGAACCGCGGATCTTCACATCCGGGCCATTGCTCTCGTAGTTGCGCGTCAGGGGATTAGGCCCCTTGCGGTTGTTGTTGTTATTGTTGTTGTTATTGTTACCACCGCCGCCGCCATTATTATTGCGACCGCGCATGCGCCTGTTCTGCTGTTGTGGCCTCATCAAACTCTCTTCATTTTGAAATTTTCGAAAAACTCTTCACGAACGGAGGCGCTCATGCAGCCAGCCGTTTCGTCTCTTCACCGGCGTTCGCCCGCATCGATTGCGTTGGCGCCACGTGCCATCCTGTTCCGGTTACATCACTTGCCGGACGATTCCCGCACGAAGCTTGGGCATCGTTTGCGCAAGAAGGCAGCTATTTCCAAGGAAAACCGAATCACTAAGAGCACTGCCTGCTTCGTCTCATCCGGTTAAGGCGACCCTAGCCGCATTCCCCGGCATTGCCAAGCGCATTTTTGCACTGCGTCAAGGCTTTAGCC
>NZ_RZPQ01001073.1:0-1495 GCF_003999135.1 Mesorhizobium sp. M7A.F.Ca.CA.004.06.1.1
GTGATGATGTTGATGCGCTTTGTGGTCAGGTCCAGCTCGTCGGCGAGCTTCGAATAGATCGAGAAAGGGTTGACCGGCATCAGGCGGCCGGTGAGTTCGATCGGCTGCACTGGCGTGGCGATCGGGAAGAAATTCGTGAGGCCAAGCGGGTCATCGACTGTCTTCAGGATCACGCCCGTATCGTCGACGAAGTAGACCTTGCGGCTGGTTTTGCACCAGATTTCCCAACCTGTCAGGTCGTTGTCGGATTCCCCGCGCGCCTTCTTTTCCTGGTCGCTCGTCTGCATCCCAATCATGGCGGAATCGAACGCCGTATCTTCGTTTTCGCGCGAGACGACGAACCGGAACGACAGCCATGGGCACTCGCTCCAGCGCTTGGCCGGACCATGGCGGAAATCGCGCCAGCTTACGGCTTCGAATTCGATGCGCTCGTTTGCGAGCCGTTCAGAAGGCTGAGAAGCCCCCGTGGGTGCTTGGGCGGCGTCGACCTGTACAGAGGCGTCAGGCTCCCCGCCATCTGCGACACCGCTGCCGGGGCCATACCCGTCAGTTTCTGCCTTAGCAGCTTCTCCACCGTCTTCGGCCGCAAGCTCATCAGTCACATCCTCTACGATGTCGCTCTTGAACCGGAGCCGCACCACGCCGCGACCAGCCAGGAAGGCGTCTTGAGCCTCGCCCTCCAGTTCGACCTGGAGCTTGGAATCGTCAACCTGCACCTTTATCGATCGCTCGATGATTTCCGCCACGTCTTTGCCGGCTGGATCTTCATCCGCGAAACGACGCCGCACGTCTGGCGCGGGCGGGCTGTTGATGACCGCCGGCACGATGGTTTCGACGTTGGCGTATAGGATGTTGAAATCGTAGGTCGAGCCGAGCGTTGTCGACGTGGTGTAGTCGCGGCTCGATGTCTCGCCAGTGAAGGCTTTGACGGCCTTTTCGGCATCATCCAGCCACTGCTTTTCAAGCTTACCGGCAGCTTCGACACGGTTCAGCCATTTGGCGCCCTCGTCGCGAAGGGCCTTTCCCTGCTTCTGCTGGTCGGGTGTGCGCTTGTCAGCCTTGGCCATGGCGGCAAGATGCCGGGCCAGCCAGCGAAAACATAAGCCGCTTGAAACGCTAGGGGATCAGCCCCGCGCGGACCAACGAACGGCGAAGGGATTGGTTGGCGGTTGTGGCAGGCCCGTTAGTTGAACGACCACTCGTTCCAATTTTTCACGCCGCTACCCTCGAACAATTTAAGCAAGTTCCCGCGTGCTGCGAGGCGCTCATTTGCCATCTTTACGGGATCGTAACCCTCTGGCGCTGGTGAGTACCCTAACACCGCATGAGCCTTGAAATTTTTCAGCCCATCATCGATGACACAAAATGCCCCTGCGTTGACATCTGTAAGCCTTATTTTGCGGATTTCTCCAGCCGATGCCCAAATGTAGCCGGCATCTTTTCTCTGGTGATTTTTCGCAAGTTGGCCCTGCATAATGTTTTCCCAGGCTTCAAC
>NZ_RZPQ01001074.1:0-1491 GCF_003999135.1 Mesorhizobium sp. M7A.F.Ca.CA.004.06.1.1
AAAGTGAATTTCAACTTCGCGCTCTATCGCCGCCCCGACCAGTACCGGCGCATTTCCGAACCGGCCTGAGATCGAAACTTGATGGCCCCCAGCGAAACCAGCCAGGACACGGCGCCGCGCGCGACCGAGCCGCTGTCGCTCGGCGAGATCGTGGAAAACGGTCTCTGCATCGGTTGCGGGCTCTGCCGTTCGATCGCCGGTCCCGGCAAGGTCGAGATGGCGATGACGCCGGAAGGGCGCGAGCGGCCGGTGGCGATGCAGGTGTTGGTCAGGTCGACGCTGACGCGGGTCAACGCAGTCTGCCCGGGAACGCGCATCGCCGGTCCACCGCCGGCGCAGGCGAGCAATGCAGCGTTGACGGACACCGTCTGGGGCCCCGCCGAACGGCTTGTGCTCGGACGCGCGGGAGATCCCACGGTGCGGTTTGTCGGATCGGGAGGCGGTGTGCTGACGGCGCTTGGGCAATTTCTGCTGAGCTCGGGACGCGTCAAGTTCGTGCTGCATGTCGCCGCATCACGCTTACAGCCGATGCGCAATGAGCGGCGCCTGAGCTTCGATGCCGTTTCGATGATCGAGGGCGCCGGCTCGCGCTACGGCCCCACGGCGACGCTGGTGGATTTCGACGACATCCTTGATCGCGGCCAGCCCTTCGCGCTGATCGCCAAGCCTTGCGATATCACCGCCGTGCGCAATTTGGCGCGGCTCGATCCGCGCGTCGACCGATATATGCGCTATGCCCTGGCCTTCGTTTGCGGCGGCGCATCGGACCTTTCGAAATCGGAACAGGTGTTGCGGCGTTTCGGCCTCTGCGAGGACGAGCTCACGCTTTTTCGCTATCGCGGCCATGGCAATCCCGGCCTCAACCGGATCGAAACCAGGGACGGCCGCGCCTTCGAACTCACCTATCGGCAGTTGTGGGAGGACGAGGACAAATGGATGACCCAGCCGCGCTGCAAGATCTGTCCGGACGCGATCGGCCAGGTGGCGGATATCGCGGTTCATGACGCCTGGCTGAATGGTGGGCCGGCGGTCGAGGATGAGCTGCTCAACAGCATCATCGTGCGTACCGGGCGCGGCCTCGAACTGTTCGATGCGGCCGTCGACGCCGGCGCTCTGGAGATCAAGCGCGAGACCGGCATTGCCGAAATCAGCGAGTTGCAGTCGCACCAGGTGCGCAAGCGGCGCGCCGTCTGGGCGCGGCTGAAAGGCATGGCGATCGCCGGCAGGCCGGTGCCTTTTGTCACCGATCTCGCCCTTGCAGATTGCGCCGCGCAGAATTCGCTGGCGGAGAATCTGGCCGAGGGGCGCGGCGCTCGCGACCGCGCGCGGCGCGGACGCCTGGGTGAGCCGCCTGCCGTGCCGCGCGAAGGCCGGGCAATCATGTTGAAGGATGGGTTGAGATGAATGCCGCCGAGGAAACGGACGTCATCATTATCGGCGGCGGCATGGCCGGTGCCGGTGCGGCCTTCGAGATATCCCACTCCGCAAAGG
>NZ_RZPQ01001075.1:0-1490 GCF_003999135.1 Mesorhizobium sp. M7A.F.Ca.CA.004.06.1.1
ATCCGGTGGTTATCCTGGAAAATCTGCCCGCCTATCCGTCGCGCCTGTCACCCGCTTCCGATGGCGGCTTCTGGATGGCGCTGTTCGCGCCGCGCCGCCAGCTTCTCGAACTGGTGCTGCGCGAGGACGATTATCGCCGCGAGATGATGGCGACGATCGATCCCGGCGAATGGATCGGGCCGGAACTCGCCGGATCGGCGCGGCCGGACCAGCCGCTGAGCCAGGGCTCGGTCCGGCAGATGGGCGTGCTGAAGCCGTGGGCGCCATCGCGCTCCTACGGCCTCGTCGCGCGCTGCGACGACAGCGGCCGGCCCAGCGAAAGCTGGCACAGCCGCGCCGACGGCAGCATGCATGGCGTCACCTCCGTCTGTGAGCATGGCGGCAGCGTCTACGCCGCATCGCGCGGCTCCGGCACGCTGCTGCGCCTGCCCGGCACGACATCCGGTGGAGCCCGGCATGGCTGATCCCCACGCGACCGAGATCGTCCGGTTCCGCAAGGCCACCAAGGCGTTCGCCGGCAACGCGGCGGTGCGCGACGTCGATTTCACGCTGCGGCAAGGCGAGGTCCATGCGCTGCTCGGCGAGAACGGTGCGGGGAAGTCGACGTTGACCAAGGTGCTGGCCGGCCTCTATCCGCTGACGTCGGGCGAGATGCTGATTGACGGCAAACCGGTTGGCTTTTCCTCGCCCGCCGATGCCATGAAGCACGGCATCGCCATGGTGTTCCAGGAAACCAATCTCATCCCGTCGATGAATGTCGCCCAGAACATCTTCCTCGGCGAAGAGAGCTTCTTCAACCGGTTGCGCGGCATCAACATCAAGGCGCAGCAGCATCTGCAGCGGCTGAACTTCCATGTCGAGCCGACCGCGCTGGTGTCAACGCTCGGCGCCGCCAAGAAGCAGATGGTCGAGATCGCCCGCGCGGTTCACCACAAGGCCCGCATCTTCATCTTCGACGAGCCGACGGCGACGCTGACGCCGGAGGAAAAGCAGCACTTCTTCGCCCTGGTCGAGCGGCTGAAAGGCGAGGGCGCTTCCATCATCTTCATTTCACACGCGCTGGAAGAAGCGCTGTCGATCGCCGACCGCATCAGCGTGCTGCGCGACGGCGCGCTGATCGTCACCGACGATGCGCGCAATCTCACCCGCGAGAAAATCGTCCAGGCGATGGTTGGCCGGCAACTGACCGATACGCTCTATGGCGACGATGCCGCCAAACGCGTCGCGCGCCGCCCGGGCGAAAAGGTGCTGGCGCTCGAGAACGTCTCGATGGGTAAGGCGGTGCGCAGCGCCACGCTGTCGGTCTTTGCCGGCCAGGTGACCGGGCTGTTCGGCCTGGTCGGTGCCGGCCGCACCGAAATGATGAAGATCGCGGCGGGCGTTTTGAAGCGTGACTTCTTCCATGGTGGCCGCATCACGCTGCGCGGCGAGGTGGTGCACTTCCGCGTGCCACGGCAGGCCGTGCGGCGCGGCGTCGCCTATATCACCGA
>NZ_RZPQ01001076.1:0-1486 GCF_003999135.1 Mesorhizobium sp. M7A.F.Ca.CA.004.06.1.1
GCGATCATGAAGCTCTGGCCGTTCTTCAGGTCTACCGACGTCCTGGCACGGCGCACGATGAAGCCGGGAACCGAGATGGTCCCGATATTGTAGGAGGCCGACGCGTCGATCGAGGAGACTTCCGGCGCGATGTCCAGACTGACCAGCCCATCCTTGAGGACGGTCGGCGTGAAATCCAGGCTGACGCCGTATTTCTTGTAGCTGACCGAGATCTTGCCGTCGTCCTCGGAGACCGGGATCGGGAATTCGCCGCCGGCGAGAAAGCTCGCTGTCTGGCCGGAACGGGCGATCAGGTTCGGCTCGGCCAGCCGCCGCGCCAGGCCGCGCTCTTCTAGCGCCTTGATGGCGATATCGATCGACACGCCGTTCGACAAAAGCCTGCCGATGATCTCGCCGGTGCCGGCGGCCGGCACTGTACCCGGATCGATCGAGACGTCGCGGCCACCGAGGCCGTAGGCAAAATTGGCGGCGTATTTGGCGCCCAGATCCTGACCCGCCTGGCGGTTGATCTCGACAAAACGGACATTGAGCTGGACCTGCTGCGACGATGAGATGTTGACCGAGTTGATGACCTCCTCGGTGCCGGAAAAGCGCGTCGCGATCTTGTTTGCCTTTTCGGCGGCGACCGCGTCATCCGCCTCGCCCGACAGCACGACCCGGCCGTTGGCCGATCCGACCTTGATCCTGGCATCCGGCACGCTGGCCCGAATGGTGCTGGCCAGCTGGTCTGTGTCGAGCGTCACCTCGATGTCGACGGTGCCGACAAGCTGCTTCTTCTCATCGAACAGCGCAATGCCGGTAGTGCCGAGATTGTTGCCGAGCACGTAGAAGGATTTGTCGGTCAGCGGATTGACGTTGGCGATCTCCGGGTCGCCGATGACGATCTGGTAGAAGGCGGCACTGGTCATGATCGTCTTCGGCTTGCCCTTGGCAACCTTGATCGACGCATTCTTGGTCGACGACACATAGACGATGTCGTTGTCAGCTCTCGCCGAGGCGCCGAAAGCCAGCATCGCGGCAGCAGCCAGCGAAGACGCGACAGCCACCGCACGCAAAATGCGCAACCGCCCCATGACCCGATATGTGAACAGCCCGAACATTGTCCCGTCCCTCACCCAGTCCCCACTGGCTTATTTCTGGTCCCGCGAAGGAACCTGGTATTCCTCGGCCTTCGTGCCGCGCGTTACGATGACCGTCTTGAACTTCGGTTTCTCCGGCTCCTTGGTGACGGCGTCGAACACCGAGCCGGCCGCGGCCTGCACATCCGAGGCGACCGATCCGCCGAAGGAGGAGATGGTGGTGACGCCGTTCTTGCCGTCACCGCCTTCGCTGGCGGATCGAAGCGACAGGGACAAGGTGCCGACGGTGCGGGCCAACGCCACTTTCTGCGCGCCGTCTGTCGTCACCTCGATAGTCACCGAATTGGAAATCTGCGGCGTCGTCTGGCGCTCGTCGGCGCCCTGCCCGACGCTCAGCGCCTTGGCAT
>NZ_RZPQ01001077.1:0-1473 GCF_003999135.1 Mesorhizobium sp. M7A.F.Ca.CA.004.06.1.1
GGCTTGCTCGCTGGCATGGCAGAGCGCCTTCCAGAACGAGCGTGCAAACGAGCGGAAGACATAGATGTCGAACTGGTCGGCGCTGGTGCGCTGGATCTGGGCGAAGATGTCGTGATGGGTGGTCGAGCGGCCGGCTCCAACAGGAAAGGCCGGCAGCGCGAAATCGATGGCGAAGAATTTCGCCAGCACCCATTCGGCCTTCGGCCCGGCAATGCGGATGGCGGTGCGGCCGTGCGAGAGGTCGGTCACAGTGCCAATGGCGGGGGTCACCACCTTGGCAAAGGCCGCAGCCAGGCCTTCGGCTTCATCGGCAACGGTGAACTTTCCCGGCGCGAAGCCGAACACCGATTTCACGCCATCGCTCAAGCCGCCGCCGGCGCCATCGGGCAGGGCAAGCCCGGTGACGGTGCGGACGGCTGCTATCAGCTTCTTCTCCTCGCCGGGCCACGCGGCGAGCTGCACGATCGAGCCCGGCCTTGTCTCGGTCAGGATGATCTCGACGCCGTGCTCGAAATTGCCGTGCGAGCCGACATGGAATTCAGGCTCAAGCGGCGACAAGGGTTCGGGTGATTGGCGCTCAACCATGCATGCGGCTCCCGTCCGGATCGAAGAAGTGGTTGGAGACGATCTCGACCGGTCCAAACCGGTTGCGCAAGGGATCGGAGACATGAGCGCGCGTGCCCTGCAGTGCCTTGCCGCCCTTGACCAGCGCCAGCGCGATATGCCTGCCGAGCGCCGGTGAATAGCAGCAGGCGGTGATGTGACCGATCGAGCCGTGCGGATTGGCCTCGTCAACCTCCTCGACGATGTGCGCGCCGCCATTGAACGGTAGGTTGTCGAGGGCGATCAGGCCGACCAGTTCCAGGCGGTCCGACGCGATCAGGCCTTCGCGGTCCATCATCGCCGAGCCGATGAACGGCTTCTTCTTCGACAGCATCCAGTCGAGATGCAGGTCGCGCGCCGTGGTGCGGCCGTCGATCTCGGCGCCGGTGACATGGCCTTTTTCGATGCGCATGGTGCCCAGCGCCTCGAGCCCGTAGGTGACCAGCCCGAACGGTTTGCCGGCCTCGACAAGCGCTTCCCAGACATGGGTGCCGTGGCCGGCGCCGGAATAGACTTCGAACGCCATTTCGCCGGAGAAGGACAGCCGGCAGATCATCACCGGCACGCCTGCTATCTCGCCGCGCACGAGGCCCATGAAGGGCAAGGTGGCATTGTCGACTGCGGTGCCGGTGACACAAGAGGCGAGGATCTGCCTGGCCTTCGGCCCGCCGATCGCGGCCCCCGCCCATTCGTCGGTCACCGAGGTGACGTGGACTTTCAGCTCCGGCCAGATCACGTCGAGGAAATATTCCAGATGCTGCATCACCTTGCCGGCATTGGCGGTGGTGGTGGTCATCAGGAAGTCCTGCTCGCCGAGCCGCCAGGTGGTGCCGTCGTCGAAGGCTAGGCCGTCCTCGCGCAGCATCAGAC
>NZ_RZPQ01001078.1:0-1469 GCF_003999135.1 Mesorhizobium sp. M7A.F.Ca.CA.004.06.1.1
GCCTTCCACCACGACAAGGCCGGGAACGCCACAGGCGGCGGCGTTGCGGCCAATGCGGGCGGCGCGGATCGGATCGGCCTCGATGGCAATGGCGCGCATCGAAGGGTGGGCCAACATCCATTCGATGCCGATGGAACCGGAACCGGCGCCGATGTCCCACAGCAATTCGCCGCGTTTCGGCGCCAGCGCCGACAGGGTGATCGCGCGGATCTCGCGCTTGGTGATCTGGCCGTCATGGTCGAACAGATGATCGGCAAGGCCTGATGTGAGCGGCAGGACGCGCGCGTCCGGACCGGATTCAACTTCGACCGCCAGCACGTTGAGCGGATTGATGTTTTCGAGATCGAAGGCATCGGCGCGGATCGTGCGGTGGTCCTCGCTTGGCCCACCCAAGGCCTCCAGGATCGTCAGCCGCGATGCGCCGAAGTCGAGTTCGGTGAGCAGGCGCGCTATTGCAGCGGGGGCTTCGGCATCCGAGGTCAGTGCCAAAATGCGCGCGCGTGGCTGCAGCAGCGGCCGGATCAGGTCGAGCGGCCGGCCGTGCAGCGAGACGGTCTCGATGTCCTGCAGCGCCCAGCCAAGGCGCGCGGCCGCCAGCGAAACGGCCGACGGTGCGGGGATGACATGCATCTCCTGTTGCTTGACCTTGCGGGCGAGGGTGGCGCCGACGCCGTGGAAGAACGGATCGCCTGAAGCGAGCACGCAGACGCGCCTGTCGGCAAGCGCCAGCACGTCAGCCATCTCGGCATCGAAAGGAACCGGCCAGGCGCGCGCCTCGCCCTTGGCGAAGGAAGCGACCAGCGCCAGGTGCCGCTTGCCGCCGAAGATGATCTCCGCCTCGGCAATCCGCTGCTTGGCCTCGTCGCCGAGACCCGCTAAACCGTCCTCGCCGATGCCGACGATTGTGAGCCATTTTGGGGTGAGCTTGGCACCGCGCGGACCTTCAGCAGGCATGATGACCCACCGTATTCTGATCCTCGGCGGCACCACCGAAGCCCGGCAACTGGCCGGAAAACTGGCGGCGCGCGCCTCGGTCACGCTGTCGCTGGCTGGCCGCACTGAAAGCCCGGTCGCGCAAGGCGTGCCGGTGCGAACGGGGGGCTTTGGCGGTGCCGATGGATTGGCCGATTATTTGCGGAAAGAGCCTATCGACCTGCTGATCGACGCGACGCACCCCTATGCGGCGCAGATCTCCGCCAATGCGGCGCAAGCCGCCCGCGTGGCCGGTGTGCCGATCCTTGCGCTGCGACGCCCCGGCTGGGAGCCTGTCGAAGGCGACCGCTGGACTGAGGTCATTACATCCGGCGATGCCGCGCGAGCGCTTGGACTGGCGCCGCGCCGTGTTTTCCTGGCGCTGGGCCGGCAAGAGGTCGCTGCTTTCGAAGCTGCGCCCCAGCATCATTATCTCGTCCGCAGCGTCGACGCGATCGAGCCCAAGCTTGCCGTGCCGGATGCGAGCTATCTTCTGG
>NZ_RZPQ01001079.1:0-1469 GCF_003999135.1 Mesorhizobium sp. M7A.F.Ca.CA.004.06.1.1
CGACGCATCCTGGTATCTCCCGGCGCAGAGGCGCGATGCGCGCGGCGAGTATGAGTCGGCCCATATCCCGGGCGCACGTTTTCTCGATCAGGATGCCGTTTCGGACCCGGATTCGCCCCTGCCGCATACCTTGCCGTCGCCGCAGCATTTTGCCCAGTATGTCGGCGCCATGGGCGTTTCGGCCGATGACACCATCGTCGTCTACGACGGGCCGGGTTTCTTCTCCGCACCCCGGGCGTGGTGGATGTTCCGGGTGATGGGCGTCTTTCAGACCTATATTCTGGAGGGCGGCTTCGATGGCTGGAAAGCCGCCGGCAGGCCGGTGACGGCCGAACCGACCAAGATCGCGCCAAGCGTGTTTCATGCCGATTTCGACGCCGGGCGCGTCGCCAGCCTCGCCGACATGCGCGGGATCGTCGACACCAAGGCGAGCCAGATCGCCGACGCCCGTGGACCGGGCCGCTTCACCGGCACTGAACCTGAGCCGCGCGCGGGTATCCGCTCCGGCCATATGCCCGGCGCGCGCAATCTGCCCTATTCGGCGCTGTCGGAAAATGGCGAGCTGCTGTCGAAGGACCGTCTGCGCAAGGTGATCGAGGAGGCCGGCATCGATCTGTCGAAACCTGTCGTCACTTCATGCGGCTCCGGTATTACCGCGGCGGTGGTGACGCTGGCGCTGGAAACGCTTGGCCATACAAACAACAGGCTTTACGACGGCTCCTGGACGGAGTGGGGCGGGCTTTCCGACACGCCTGTCGTGACCGGCCCCGTTGTGATCGGCAAGGAATGAAGACGGTGGAAAACGGCGCGCTGGAAGACATCGAAGTCACGGTGACGTTCCTCGAGATGCATGTGCCTCCGGCCTATTCGCCGCCTGTGCCGTATAACCGTCAGGTCGCGCTGCTGAAGACCAAGGACATTCCGCTGCATTTTTACCGCTATCTGATGGACCGGGTGGGGCGCAAATGGCACTGGGTCAATGTGCTGAGGCTGGATGACGACGAGCTTTCCGCCGGCATCCATCGTGAGGATCGCGACATCAGGGTCCTTTACCTCGACGGCGCGCCCGCCGGCTTCTTCGATCTCAAGCCGCATCTGCCGGAAGAAGTCGAACTCGCCTATTTCGGCATGATGGAACATGCCACCGGGCAAGGCATCGGCCGCTGGTTCCTGGGCTCCGCGATCGCCGCCGCATGGTCGCATGGGCCGAAGCGGGTGACGGTGCAGACCTGCACGCTCGATCATCCGGCGGCTCTGCCGCTCTACCAGAAGCTCGGCTTTGCACCGGTGGCGCAAAAGAGGGAAATCGTCCATCCGCTGCCTTTCACCGAGCGCGCGGCCAGCGTCATGCGGCCCTAGACTAGCCGGAAGCTGACACGGGTTCGAATCTGAACCCGCCGTTCATCGGCCCTTCAGGCTGTTTTTGGCATGTTGCCGGCACCATCAATGCGGCCAAGGCCGAAGGAGAC
>NZ_RZPQ01000107.1:0-11428 GCF_003999135.1 Mesorhizobium sp. M7A.F.Ca.CA.004.06.1.1
GAACATGTCGAGAGCGCCGACGGGATCGTGCTCGACATCGGCGTGTCCTCTATGCAGCTCGACCAGGCGGAGCGCGGGTTTTCGTTCCGCGCCGACGGGCCGCTCGACATGCGCATGGCGCAATCGGGCCTTAGCGCCGCCGACGTCGTCAATTCCTTCAAGCCGGGCGATCTTGCCCGCATCTTCGGCTTCCTCGGCGAGGAGCGTCATGCCGGGCGCATCGCCCGCATGATCGAGGCTCGCCGTGAAAAGCGCCCGTTCGAGCGCACGCTGGAACTGGCCGACGCCATCGAGACGCATATCGGCCGTGCGCCGAAGGACAAGATCCATCCGGCTACGCGCGTGTTCCAGGCGCTGCGCATCTTCGTCAATGACGAGCTTGGCGAACTGGCCAAGGCCCTGTTCGCGGCCGAGCGCACGCTGAAGCCGGGCGGACGGCTCGCCGTGGTCACCTTCCATTCGCTGGAAGACCGCATCGTCAAGCGTTTCATCGCCGACCGGGCCGATGTCGCGACCGGCTCGCGGCATTTGCCCGAGGCGCATGCCCGCACCGCGACGTTCCGCAAGGCGGGTGGCGGCGTGACTGCCGGCGACGCCGAGGTGGCGGCCAATCCGCGCGCCCGTTCGGCTAGGCTGCGCGCGGCAATCCGCACGGATGCGCCAGCGCGCAGCAGCGATTTTTCGATTTTCGGCCTTCCAAAGCTTCCCGGCCCAACACTTCCTGGCACAGGCCGGCCGGGGGAGAGGTAGCTAAGTGTTTCGTACCAGCGACATTGTCCTGATCGCCGTCATGGTTGCGGTCGCGGCCCTTACCTACAAGGCCAAGCGCGAGGCCGAGGAACAATTGGCCGCGGTGCAGAAGATCCATGCGCAGATACGCTATGAGGAGGACACGATCGACCTGCTCAAGGCCGACTGGAGCCTGCTTACCCAGCCGTCGCGGCTGCAGAAGCTCGCCGAACTCTACAAGTCGCAGCTCGAACTCGAGCCGGTCAGCGCTCGCCAGATCGGCGGCATCGGCGACCTGCCGGCCAAATCCCTTGACATCCAGGACATCCTGTCGGGACGCCAGGGCGGCATGGCCGACAATTCCGACCAAGCGCCTTCGGACAGTAAGGATCCCGTCGTGACCGGAGGCATCGCCCAATGATCGGCAAACTGCTGAAGCGTCGCGCCAGGACGAGTGAAGATGGATCGATCGTGGTCGAGGGCGCCCGCAAGGCGACCGGCGGCAAGGGCAGGACGCGCATCGTCATGACCATGGCGGTGTTCTTCGGTATCTTCTCGACCATATCAGGGCGGCTGGTCTACCTCGGCTTCCAGACCCCCGACATGTCGGGCGGTCCGCAGAGCCGGGTGACGGCATCGCGGCCCGACATCGTCGACCGCAACGGCGAAGTGCTGGCCACGGATATCAAGACAGCGTCGCTGTTTGCAGAACCACGCCGGATTGTCGACGCCGACGAGGCGATCGAGAAGCTGTCGACGGTGCTTCCGGACATCGACTATGAGCAGACCTACCACAAGCTGAAGAGCGGCGCCGGTTTCGTCTGGCTGCAGCGGCAGCTGACGCCCAAGCAACAGTCCGACATCATGCAACTCGGCATTCCCGGTTTCGGCTTCCGTACCGAAAAGCGCCGCTTCTATCCGAGCGGCGAGACCTCGTCCTACATTGTCGGCCTCACCAACATCGACAACCAGGGCATCTCCGGAATGGAGAAATATGTCGACGAGCAAGGCTTGAGCGACCTGCAGGCATCGGGCCTTGCCATTGCCAAGGATCTCAAGCCGGTAAAGCTTTCGATCGATCTGCGCGTGCAGCATGTGGTGCGCGACGAGATCGCCGCCGGCCTGGAGCGCTATCGTGCCATGGGCGCCGGCGCCGTCGTGCTCAACGTCAAGACCGGCGAAGTGGTGGCCATGGCCTCGGTGCCGGATTTCGATCCGAACAATCCCTACAATGCACAGGACAAGGACCGGCTGAATCGCATGTCGGCGGGCCTCTACGAGATGGGCTCGACCTTCAAGAGCTTCACCTCAGCCATGGCGCTCGATTCCGGCAAGGCGACGATGGCGAGCCGCTTCGATGCTTCGCATCCAATCCGCGTCGGCCATCAGGCCATTCACGATTTCCACGGCAAGAACCGTGTGCTGTCGTTGCCGGAGGTGTTCCTCTATTCGTCCAACATCGGGTCGGCCAGGGAAGCCGAGATGGTCGGCATCGAGGGCCATCGCGAATTCCTGCATCGCCTTGGCCTTCTGGACAGGATGCAGACCGAATTGCCGGAGACTGCCCGTCCGACTGAACCGAAGGTCTGGAAACAGGTCAATTCATTCACCATCGCCTTCGGCCATGGCGTGTCGACGACGCCGCTGCAAGCGGCTGTGGGCTGCGCGGCGTTGATGAATGGCGGCTTCCTGATGAACCCTACCTTTTTGGTGCGCACGCAGGCGGAAGCGATGGCCACCGCCAAGAAAGTGGTGAGCGAAAAGACCGTCGAAGGCATGCGCTACCTCTATTCGCTCAATGCCGAGAAGGGCTCTGCCCGAAACGCCAGAGTCCCCGGCTACCGCGTTGGTGGCAAGACCGGAACGGCCGAGAAGGTCGTCAATGGCCGCTACTCCAAGGACTTGAATTTCAACACTTTCGTCGCCGCCTTCCCGATGGACGATCCGCAGTATCTGGTGTTTACCATTGCCGATGCCCCGCACCCGGAAAAGCCTGGCATGACGGATGTCGCGGCCGCAAATGCGGGGGTCATGGCCGGCAATATCATCAGGCGTTCAGCTGCCATGCTTGGCGTGAAGCCAGATTTCAGCCATGAAAATGGTGCAACGCTGGTTTCCTATCAGTGATTCTTAGGGCGCGCCGGCAACAGCGCGCTATTTTGTTGCGGTGAACGGGACTCGATGAAGCTCAGAGATCTAGCCGGTATCCTGCCCGTCGAGGGAATAGCTTCCGTCGATCTGGAGGTTACAGGGATTTCTTCGGATTCCCGTCAGGTAAAAGCGGGTGTTGTCTTCTTTGCGCTCGCGGGAACCAAGGCCGACGGTGCCGTTTATGCCGCCGACGCCGCCGCGCGCGGTGCGGCCGCGATCGTAGCGGGCAAGGGCAGCACCATTGCCGGGCTGTCGGTCCCGGTATTGGCAGTCGACGATCCGCGCCTGGCGTTGGCGCTGAGTGCGGCCCGCTATTTCGGCAAGCAGCCTGAGATAATGGTCGCGGTGACCGGCACCAGCGGCAAGACTTCGGTCGCGGCTTTCACCAGGCAGATCTGGGAGCAGTCCGGTTATGCCGCCGCTTCGATCGGCACCACTGGCGTGGTGGCGCCTGGGCGCAACGACTATGGCTCGCTGACGACACCCGATCCGGTCGCCCTGCATCAATTGCTGCGGGAATTGGCGGATGCCGGCGTTACCCACGCTTCGATGGAGGCTTCCAGCCATGGGCTCGACCAGCGCCGTCTGGACGGTGTGAAGCTGGCGGCCGGCGGCTTCACCAATCTCGGCCGCGATCATATGGACTATCATCCGACCATCGAGGACTATCACCGCGCCAAACTGCGTCTGTTCGATGCGCTGCTGCCGAAAGGCGCACCGGCCGTCATCTTCGCCGACGATCCATGGTCGGCACCGACGATTCAGGCGGCGCGGGCCGCCGGGCTCGAAGTGCTGACGGTCGGCCGCCATGGCGATTTCCTCAGGCTGAAGCGGGTCGAGCACGAGCGCCACCGCCAGCGGGCCGAGGTCGAGGCCGATGGCGTGCTCTACGAGATCGACCTGCCGCTGGCCGGTGATTTCCAGATTTCGAATGCGCTGGTTTCGGCGGGTCTTGCCATTTCCACGGGAACACCTGTAGCCAAGGCATTGTTGGCGTTGGAGAAATTGAAGGGCGCCCCGGGCCGGCTCGACCTCGTCGGCACCACCGGCAATGGCGCGCCGGTCTATGTCGATTATGCCCACAAGCCCGACGCGCTGGAAAACGTGCTGTCCTCGGTGCGCCCATTCACCACCGGCCGCGTCATCGTCGTGTTCGGCTGCGGCGGCGACCGCGACCGCGGCAAGCGACCGATCATGGGCGAGATTGCAACGCGGCTTGCAGATGTCGTCATCGTCACCGACGACAATCCGCGCTCCGAAGTGCCGAAAACGATCCGCGCCGCTATTTTGGCCGCCGCCCCCGGTGCCATCGAGATCGGCGACCGGCGCCAGGCGATCCACGAGGCGGTTGCCATGCTGCATGCCGGCGACACGCTGATCGTGGCCGGCAAGGGGCACGAGGAAGGCCAGACGATCGGCTCCGAGACCTTGCATTTCTCCGATCACGAGGAAGTTCGCGCGGCACTTACGGAGCGTGCCGCATGAGCTTGCTGTGGACCTGCGAGGCGCTGGTTGCCGCCATGGACGGGCGGCCGTTGGGGCCGATGCCGGAAGGCATTTCCGGCATTTCGATCGACAGCCGCAGCCTGCAGCCGGGCGACGCCTTCTTCGCCATCAAGGGCGAGGCGATGGACGGCCATGACTTCGCCACCGCCGCCATCAAGGCCGGCGCCGGCGTGCTGGTGGTGGCCGAAGGCAAGCTGCCGTCGCTCGGCCGGCTGACGGCGCCGATCATCGTCGTCGAGGACGTGCTGGTCGCACTGGAAAAGCTTGGAATTGCGTCGCGCGCCCGCTCGAGCGCGAAAATCATCGCTGTGACCGGTTCGGCCGGCAAGACCACGACCAAGGAAGCGCTGCGCCATGTGCTGCAAGCCGTCGGCAAGGTGCACGCCTCGGCGCAGTCCTTCAACAATCACTGGGGCGTGCCGCTGACCTTGGCGCGCATGCCTGATGATTGCGACTATGCCGTATTCGAGATCGGCATGAACCATCCCGACGAAATCCGGCCGCTGGTAAAAATGGTGAGGCCGCATGTCGCCATCGTCACCATGATCGCGGCGGCGCATCTCGGCTTTTTCCGCAATCTCGACGAGATTGCCAAGGCCAAGGCCGAGATTTTCGAAGGGCTGGAGCCCGAGGGGGCCGCCATCCTCAACCGCGACGATGCGCGCTTCAAGCTGCTCGACAAGATGGCCCATGCCGCCGGTGTCGAGCACGTCTACGGCTTCGGCGAGAATGCGCGCTCTACCTTCAAGCTCACCAAATGCGAACTGCATGCGGATCATTCCGACATCATCGCCAGGATCGGCGGCCACGAAGTGGCGGCGCGGATCGGCGCGCCCGGCCGCCATATGGTGCAGAACGTGCTGGCGGTGCTGGGTGCTGCGCATCTGGTCGGCGCCGATCTCGACAAGGTGGCTTCAGCACTGGCCGATCTCTCTGCCGAACGCGGGCGCGGCAAGCGCCATGTGCTGCGCCATCCCGGTGGCTCGACTTCGAGCCACCCAGGTGGCTCGACTTCGAGCTACCCAGGTGGACTGATCACGCTGATCGACGAAAGCTACAACGCCAATCCGGCATCGATGGCTGCTGCCATGGCATTGCTCAACGCGACGCCTGTGACGGGCGAGGGCCGCCGCATCGCCGTGCTCGGCGACATGCTCGAACTTGGCGACCATTCGGCCAAGCTGCATGCAGCCCTTGCCGACCTCATCGTCGGCACGGGCACGCGGACCGTCTTTCTCGGCGGCCCGGAAATGCGGGCGCTGGCAGAAGCGCTGCCGGCTGAGATCAAGACGGAATACCGCGCCGGTGTCGAGGAGTTGAAGCCGGTGCTGCTTGCCGCGCTCAAGCCGGGCGACGTGGTGATGATCAAATCGTCGAAGGGCATCGGCTTTGCAAAACTGGTCGATGCGCTGCTGGGCAAATTCCCGGCTGAATCGACAGCCAGAAAACAGACCTAGGTCGGGGGACGAAAAGCGCATGTTTACACTGCTCGTCGATTTTGCGGACAAGGTCTCGGTCTTCAATGTCTTCCGCTACATCACCTTCCGCACCGGCGGGGCGCTGATCACGTCGGCGCTGATCGTCTTCATCTTCGGGCCGACCATCATCAATTCGCTGCGGCTGCGGCAAGGCAAGGGCCAGCCGATCCGCGCCGACGGACCGCAGACGCATTTCAAGAAGGCCGGCACGCCGACCATGGGCGGACTGATGATCCTGTCGGGCATCATCGGCTCGTCGCTTTTGTGGGCCAACCTGTCGAGCATCTATGTCTGGGTGGTGCTGCTGGTGACGCTGGGCTTCGGCTCGATCGGCTTCTACGACGACTATCTGAAGGTGACGAAACAGTCACATCTCGGCTTTTCCGGCAAGGCAAGGCTGGCGCTTGAATTCGTTATCGCCGGCATCGCCGCCTGGGTGATCATGCACAATGGCCAGGCGCCGTTCTCTTCGTCGCTGACGTTTCCCTTCGCCAAGGAATTCATCGTCAATCTCGGCTGGTTCTTCATTCCGTTCTCCTGCTTCGTCATCGTCGGAGCAGGCAATGCTGTGAACCTCACCGACGGTCTGGACGGGCTGGCGATCGTGCCGATCATGATCGCGGCGGCCTCCTTCGGCGTCATCGCCTATCTCTCCGGCAACGCCGTGTTCGCCGAATATCTGCAGATCCATTTCGTGCCCGGCACCGGTGAACTGGCGGTCGTGCTCGGCGCTGTCATCGGCGCTGGCCTCGGCTTCCTCTGGTTCAACGCGCCGCCTGCGGCGATCTTCATGGGCGATACCGGCTCGCTGGCCATGGGTGGCCTGATCGGCACCGTCGCGGTCGCCACCAAGCACGAGATCGTGCTGGTCATCGTCGGCGGATTGTTCGTCGTGGAAATCCTGTCAGTCATCATCCAGGTCGGCTACTTCAAGATGACCGGCAAGCGGGTGTTCCTGATGGCGCCGATCCACCATCATTTCGAAAAGCTAGGCTGGACCGAAAGCCAGGTGGTGATCCGCTTCTGGATCATCGCCGTCATCCTGGCGCTGGTCGGCCTGTCGACCCTCAAGCTGAGATAGGAAGCCCTTTGATCCCCGCCGCATCCTTTTCAGGCAAGCGCGTTTCCCTCTTCGGGCTCGGTGGCTCGGGGATTGCGACGGCGCGCGCGCTGATCGAGGGCGGCGCGGACGTGCTGGCCTGGGACGACAATCCCGAAAGCGTTGCCAAGGCCGCCGTTGCCGGTATCGCGACCGCTGATTTGCGCGGCGCCGACTGGGCGAAATTCTCGGCTTTCGTGCTGTCGCCGGGCGTCCCGCTGACGCATCCCAAGCCGCATTGGACGGTGGAGCTGGCGCGCGGTTCAGGCGTCGAGATCATCGGCGACGTCGAGCTTTTCTGCCGCGAGCGGATGCTGAGCGCGCCGACGTCGCCCTTCATCGCCATCACCGGCACCAACGGCAAGTCGACGACGACCGCGCTGACCGCGCATATCCTGAAAGCCGCGGGACGCGACACCCAGATGGGCGGCAATATCGGCCGCGCGGTGATGACGCTCGATCCGCCCGAGCCCGATCGGCACTATGTGGTCGAATGCTCGTCTTACCAGATCGACCTCGCGCCCTCGATCAATCCGACGGCGGGCATCCTGCTTAACCTGACGCCCGATCATCTCGACCGCCACGGCACCATGCAGCACTACGCCGCGATCAAGGAGCGGCTGGTGGCCGGCAGCGAGACGGCGATCGTCGGCATCGACGATTCCTGGTGCGCGCAGATCGCCGAGCGGCTGGAGCGGGCGGGGCGGCATGTCACCCGCATTTCCAAGCGCCTGCCACTGACGGACGGCTATTTCGCCGATGGCACCAATCTGATGGAAGCGGTGCACGGCCGTTACAGCCGCGTCGCCTTCCTCGAAGGCATCGGCTCGCTGCGCGGCCAGCACAATGCCCAGAACGCGCTGGCGGCGGTCGCCGCTTGCCTCAAGGTCGGACTGGAGCTTGGCGAAATCCAGTCGGGGCTGGAAAGCTTTCCCGGCCTCGCTCACCGCATGGAGCAGGTCGGCCGCAAGGACCATGTGCTGTTCATCAACGATTCCAAGGCGACCAATGCCGATGCGGCAGCACCCGCGCTATCCAGCTTTACG
This sequence comes from Mesorhizobium sp. M7A.F.Ca.CA.004.06.1.1, assembly GCF_003999135.1. Taxonomy (NCBI): domain Bacteria; kingdom Pseudomonadati; phylum Pseudomonadota; class Alphaproteobacteria; order Hyphomicrobiales; family Phyllobacteriaceae; genus Mesorhizobium; species Mesorhizobium sp. M7A.F.Ca.CA.004.06.1.1. The sequence continues at coordinate 8,010 of NZ_RZPQ01000107.1, forward strand.
CGCATCTACTGGATCGCCGGCGGCCTGCCCAAGGAAGGCGGCATCGAGCCGTTGCGCGGCTTCTTTCCGCGCATCGCCAAGGCCTATCTGATTGGCGAGGCGGCGCCGGCCTTTTCGGCGACGCTGGGCGAGGCAGTTCCCTACGAGATCTCAGGCACGCTGGCCGCCGCGGTCGAGCACGCCGCGCATGATGCCGCTAAGGACGACAGCGGCGAGGCGGTGGTGCTGCTGTCGCCGGCCTGCGCCAGTTTCGACCAGTTCAAGAATTTCGAAGTCCGCGGCGAAGCCTTCAGGCAAGCTGCGAATGCTATCGAGGGTGTGAAACCCATCGGAGGGGCACGATAATGCAAAGCCGTCTCGACAAAAGCCCGGTGGCAACCTGGTGGTGGACGATCGATCGCTGGTTCCTGGCGGCGTTCCTGTCGCTGATGGGGCTCGGCATCGTCTTGTCCTTCGCCGCCAGTCCGGCGGTGGCCGAACGCATCGGCCTCGACAGTTTCCACTTTGCCACCAGGCAGATCATCTTCACCGTGCCGGCGCTCGGTGTGATGCTGGCAGTCTCCTTCCTCGATTCCAGGCAGATCCGGCGCATGGCGCTGGTCATCCTGTGCCTGATGCTGGTGCTGATGGTGGCGGTGCTCTACATCGGCGTCGAGGTGAAGGGTGCGCGCCGCTGGGTGTCGCTTGCCGGCCTGTCGATCCAGCCGTCGGAATTCCTGAAGCCGGCCTTCGTCATCATGTGCGCGTGGCTTTTCGCCGAGCACAAGCGCCAGCCCGATATTCCGGGCAATCTGTTTGCCATGCTGCTGCTGGTGCTGGTCGTATCGCTGCTGGTGGCGCAACCGGACCTCGGCCAGACCATGCTGACGACCGGCACCTGGGGCATCATGTTCTTTATGGCCGGGCTGCCCTGGCTGTGGATCGTCGCGCTGGGTGCGGCCGGCGTCGGCGGCGTCTTTGCCGCCTATACGGTGTTCCCGCACGTTGCCCTGCGCATCGACAAGTTCCTCACCGGCGAGGGCGACACGTTCCAGGTCGACATGGGGCGCGAAGCGCTGATCAATGGCGGCTGGTTCGGAGTCGGACCGGGCGAGGGCACCGTCAAGCGCGTCATCCCCGACAGCCATGCCGACTTCGTCTTCTCGGTTGCCGGCGAAGAGTTCGGGCTGATCATGTGCTTCTTCATCATGTCGATCTTCGCCTTCATCGTTCTGCGCGGCCTCAACACGGCGCTGAAGGAGCATGACGATTTCACCCGCTATGCGGTCGGCGGCCTCGTCACCGTGTTCGGCCTGCAGGCTGTCATCAACATGTGCGTCAACCTCCAGCTTGTGCCGGCCAAGGGCATGACGCTGCCGTTCATCTCCTATGGCGGCTCCTCGCAGATCGCCATCGCCATCTCGATGGGCATGGTGCTGGCGCTGACACGCAAGCGGCCGGAAAAGCGCAAGCAGGTGGGCTTTGGCCTGTCGCAACGCGCCGTGCCGGCGGAGTGATATGGCCAGAGGCGTCATCCTTCTCGCGGCAGGCGGCACCGGTGGGCATCTTTTCCCGGCCGAGGCGCTGGCGCATGAGTTGAACGAGCGCGGCTGGTCGGTGCATCTGGCGACCGACGACCGTGCCGAGCGTTTCGCCGGCCATTTTCCGGCCGCCGCCGTCCACCCGATCCAGTCGGCGACGATGGGCTCGAAAAATCCTTTTGCCCTGCTTGGCGCCTTCTGGAAGATCTGGCGCGGCGTGCGCCAGGCTTCTGCCGTCATTGGCAGAATCAAGCCGGATGCCGTCGTCGGCTTTGGCGGTTATCCGACCTTGCCGCCGCTCTACGCGGCGACACGGCGCAAGGTGCCGACGCTGATCCATGAGCAGAACGCGGTGATGGGGCGCGCCAATCGGGCGCTGGCCGGCCGTGTCGACGCCATCGCCGGCGGCTTCCTGCCGCAGGACACCAGTGCTGCCGGGGTCAAGACGGTGACGACAGGCAATCCGGTCAGGCCGGCCGTGCTGGAAGCGGCCAGGACGAATTATGCGGCATCGACCGGGGAACAGCCGTTCCGCCTGCTGGTGTTCGGCGGCAGCCAGGGCGCCCAGTTCTTTTCCGATGCCGTGCCGGGCGCCATCGCGCTGCTTTCCGACGCCCAGCGCAAGCGGCTGGTGATCACCCAACAAGCGCGCGCGGATGACGTGGCGCGGGTCAAAGCGGCCTATGCCGCGCTTGGCGTCGCCGTCGAGGTCTCGCCCTTCTTCACCGACATGGCGGCACGCATGGCGGCCGCTCATCTGGTGATCTCGCGTTCCGGCGCCTCGACCGTCTCGGAGATCGCCGTCATCGGCCGGCCGGCGTTGCTGGTGCCTTACCCCTATGCGCTCGATCACGACCAGGCGGCGAACGCGGCGGCCCTTGCCGCTGCCGGCGGCGGCGAAGTGCATCCGCAATCCTCGCTCTCGTCCGAACGCATCGCAGCGCTCATCGGCGAGCTGATGGAAGACCCCGATCGGCTGACGGCGATGGCGGCGGGTGCGAAATCGGCCGGGAGGCCGGACGCGGCACGGTTGCTCGCTGATCTTACAGAGGCTATTGCGTCCAAAAAAACCGTTTCGGATTTCAGGAAGGGGACGCAAGCATGAAGATGCCGCAGACCATCGGCCTTGTGCATTTCATCGGCATTGGCGGCATCGGCATGAGCGGCATTGCCGAAGTGCTGCACAATCTCGGCTACAAGGTGCAAGGGTCCGACCAGGCCGAAAGCGCCAATGTGCAGCGGCTGCGCGACAAGGGCATCGAATGCTTCGTCGGCCATAGGGCCGAAAATCTCGGTGATGCCGAGGTGGTGGTCGTCTCGACGGCGATCAAGAAATCCAATCCAGAGCTAAAGGCCGCGCGCGAAAAGCTGCTGCCGATCGTGCGCCGGGCCGAAATGCTGGCCGAACTGATGCGCTTTCGCCAGGCGGTGGCGATCGGCGGCACGCATGGCAAGACAACGACGACCTCGATGGTGGCGACCTTGCTCGATGCCGGCGGGCTCGATCCGACCGTCATCAATGGCGGCATCATCAATGCCTATGGCACCAACGCGCGCATGGGCGACGGCGAATGGATGGTGGTCGAGGCCGACGAAAGCGACGGCACTTTCCTGAAACTGCCGGCCGAGATCGCGGTCGTCACCAACATCGATCCCGAGCATCTCGATCACTATGGCAGCTTCGACAAGGTGCGCGAGGCGTTCCGCCAGTTCGTCGAGAACGTGCCGTTCTATGGTTTTGGCGTGATGTGCACCGATCACCCCGAGGTGCAGGCACTGGTCAGCCGCATCGAGGACCGCCGGGTCATCACCTATGGCGAGAATGCGCAGGCCGACGTGCGCTTTACCAATCACCGCATGGCAGGCGCCATTTCGGAATTCGACGTGGTGATCCGCGAC
>NZ_RZPQ01001080.1:0-1460 GCF_003999135.1 Mesorhizobium sp. M7A.F.Ca.CA.004.06.1.1
GTCATGGGCCGTATCGCCGCCGGTGTGCCGATCGATGCCATCCAGCATCAGACGCATTCGATCTCGGTGCCGCCGGACATGATCATGGGCGGCGCCCACTATGCGCTGGAGGTTAAGGGCGACTCGATGATCGAGGCCGGTATCTTCGACGGCGACACCGTCATCATCCGTAATGCCGACACGGCGAACCCCGGCGAGATCATCGTGGCGCTGGTCGATGAAGAGGAAGCGACGCTGAAGCGGTTCCGCCGCAAGGGCGCTTCCATCGCTCTCGAAGCCGCCAATCCGGCCTATGAAACCCGTATTTTCGGCCCAGACAGGGTCAAGGTGCAAGGCAAGCTCGTCGGCCTCATCCGCCGCTACTGAGGCGGCTGCGGGTTGGCCGCTGGCTTCTCGGGTTTCTTGAAGGGTGCCAGCCCCCTCGCCTCACGAGAGTATTTGCGTTGCGTGTGCCAGGGCCGATATGGGCTGTTCACCGCGAAGCTGATTGTCGCCGGCGTGGTCGCCGATTGGCGATCGAAGAAGACCGCGGCACTGCCTTTGCGAGCCAGTTGCCGCTTGGTGATGACGAGAACCAGCGGATTGTGACAGGCGTCATAGGCGGTGGCGTCATTGATGACGATCAGCTCGGCGAAGCCACAGGCTTTCCAGGTGTCCTTGCGGTCCTCGACATAGGCAATGATCGCACCGGACATATGCCTGGCCACGCAAACGCCTGAGGAGCAATAGAACGGCGATCCCGGCGGTAGCTCAACGGCGTCCGCGACGTCGAATTGCCCATCGCTCTTGTCGAACACCTCTGGCACGACGATGGTTTCTGATGTCAGGGCGCGTTTCCAGTTGTCGACGGTGAATTCGTTCGGCCGTTCCCGGCTGACGGCAAGCTCGCCGCCACCGATCGGCAACGCCACCAGCCGGGCGTCTTCCGAGATCAGCACATCCGGCGTGCGCGTATCCGAGACGGTCAGCAAGCCTGCCAGCGCGAATGGCAGAGCAGCGAGCCGCAGCCAAGTTGTCGCCATCGTCGCGATGACCAGGGCAATTGTCACCAGCAGGACAGATTGCTGCGAAATCAGCCCAACCCCATCGACAGGCGAACGTTCGGAGATCCAACCCGATATGGCGATCATCACCGTCAGGCCCTTGCCCATCAGGTAGAGGGCCGGCCAATCCAATCCGAAAGGCATCAGCAGCGCGCTTGCGACAGCCAGGAACATGACGACGGTGACGATCGGCATAACCGCCAGATTGGCGAACAGGCTGAGCGGCGACACACGCTGAAAATGCCAGATGGCAAACAGCGTCGTGGCGCTGCCGGCGATGATGGAGGTCATGGCAAGGCCGGTTGCCGCGAGCACGAACTTTCGCGTCAGGAAACCGGGCATGGATCGCTTTGGGGGCGGCGGTCTTGCTTTTCCCGCGCGGTGATCGGCCCAGCCGGCATAGGCGCCGACCAGAGC
>NZ_RZPQ01001081.1:0-1458 GCF_003999135.1 Mesorhizobium sp. M7A.F.Ca.CA.004.06.1.1
CTCAGGGTGTTGCTGGTTCACCCGGGCGGACCCTTCTGGGCGAAGAAGGACGATGGTGCCTGGTCGATACCGAAGGGCCTCGTCGGCGAGGACGAGGATGAGTTGACGGCAGCGCAACGCGAGACCGAGGAAGAGCTTGGCGTCAAGGTCGATGGATACTTCACTCGTCTCGGCGACTACAGGCAACCGGGCGGCAAGATCGTCTCGGCCTGGTCCGTCGAGGCGACCATCGACATCGATGTGACCTCCATCAAGAGCAACAGCTTCACCATGGAATGGCCGCCAAGGTCGGGATCCCTGAAGGAGTTCCCGGAGGTCGACAGAGCGGGCTGGTTCACCTTGCCCGAGGCCGAGGTGAAAATCCTCAAGGGGCAGCGCCCGATGCTTTTGGATCTTGCCAGGCAGCAAGGCGCGGGATGATCCGCAGCCCTCAATAAGGCAGGCCGACATAGTTCTCGGCGAGCGCGGTCGATGCGGCGCGCGAGTGCATGAGGTAGTCGAGTTCGGCCTCCTGGATGCGTTGGCCGAAATCGCCGGTGTCGGGAAAACGGTGCAGCATCGTCGTCATCCACCAGGAAAAGCGCACCGCCTTCCAGACCCGTGCCAGCGCCTTGCCGGAATAGGCATCGATGCCATCATGTGACTTCTCGACGTAGAAGTCGCGCAAACCTGCGAAGAGATAGCGCACGTCGCTGGCGGCGAGGTTGAGCCCTTTCGCCCCGGTCGGCGGTACGATATGGGCGGCGTCGCCAACCAGGAACATCCTGCCGAAGCGCATTGGCTCGGCAACGAAGGAGCGCAGCGGCGCGATCGATTTCTCGAAGGATGGGCCGGTGACGACATTTGCCGCCGTCTGCTCCGGCAAGCGGCGGCGCAACTCGTCCCAGAAGCGCTCATCCGACCACGCCTCCACGCGATCGTCCTGCGGGCACTGCACATAGTAGCGGCTGCGATGCGTCGAGCGCATCGAGCACAGCGCAAAACCCCGCTCGTGATTGGCGTAGACCAGTTCGCGGTCGGCTGGCGGCACCTCGGCCAGCACGCCGAGCCAGCCGAACGGATACTGCCGCTCGAAGATTTTTAGGGTACGCTCGGGCACCGATTTGCGGCTGACGCCATGATAACCGTCGCAGCCGGCAACGAAGTCGCAGTCGATGCGATGCGTGACGCCATCCTTGTCATAGGTGGCGAAAGGCGCGGTGCCGTCGAAATCGTGCAGAGCGACATTTGCCGCCTCGTAGATCGTGGTCAGCCCTGCCGCGTCGCGCTTGTCCATCAAATCGTGCATGACCTCGGTCTGGCCATAGACGGTGACATGCCTGCCGCCGGTCAGCGCCTCGAGGTCGATGCGATGCAAGCGTCCGTCGAAGGCGAGCGAGATGCCAGTATGCGGCAGCCCTTCGGCATGCAGCCTTGCCGCCGCGCCGGCCTGTTCCAGCAATTCGACGGTGCCCTGTT
>NZ_RZPQ01001082.1:0-1458 GCF_003999135.1 Mesorhizobium sp. M7A.F.Ca.CA.004.06.1.1
CCTGGATCGGCTTTTCGAACGGCAGCACCTTCATCACGTGATCGTAGTCGTAGCCGGTGTCGATGAGGAACCGGCCCTCGGCATGCTCGATCAGGATCGAATAGACCGGGAAGCGCACTTCGCCGCCAGGGCCGCGATTCCAGAACACATGATAGCCGTCGAGAACGAGCGAGCCGCCATCGAGCAGGTAGACCTTGGTATCCGACATTCTTGCCTCCTTTATTGGCGCGGGTCCCATCCGCGCATGAATTGTCCTCAGCGCGCGCCGCGCTCGTATGGAATGCCGAGCGCCGCCGGCAGGCTCGCGCGCCGGCCGAACAGCACCAGCATGATCATCACCGCCAGGAACGGCAGCATCTGGATGATGTCGGTCGGTATGTTGATCCCGGCCACCTGCATGGCCGTCGTCAGCGACAGGCAGACACCGAACAGCAACGCACCGAACAGCACCCAGATCGGGCGACCGCGCGCCAGCATGGCCAGCACGATGCCGAGAAAGCCCGCGCCATTGGTGATGAACGGAATGAACAGCCCAGCCCCGACATTGGCGAGATAGGCGCCGCCGAGCCCAGCCAGCGCTCCGGTCGTCAACACGGCGATGGTGCGGGTCCGCACGACATCGATGCCGGCGACATCGAGCGCGGCCGGCTTGTCGCCTGCCGCCTGCAAATTGAGGCCGAGTTGCGTGCGCCGATAGAGGTAGCTCATGCCGAAAACCAGCGCGACCGCCAGATAGACGATCAGATGATGCTTGAAGAATGCAGGCCCGATGACCGGGATGTCCGAAAGCAGCGGAATGACGGTCGCATCCGCCGCGGGCAGGCGCGGGTAGCTGCGTGAGAACTGGAAATGGTGGAGCAGTGCCGTCAGGCCCTCGAGCCCCAAGGTCAGCGCGATGCCGATGACGATCTGGTTCAGCCCGATGCGCACGCAAAGCAGCGCCATGACAAGCGCCACCGCAGCACCCCCGGCGGCACCGGTGAGAAAACCCAGCCACAGCGACCCGGAATAGAAAGCGCCGACAAAGCCGAGATAGGCGCCGGCCAGCATCATGCCTTCGATGCCGATATTGAGCACGCCCGCCTTCTCGGAGATCTGCTCGCCGAGCCCGGCAAGCAGCAGCGGGATCGCCGCGGTGACGGCGCCGAACAGGAGCGCGCTGAGAAAGACTTCGCTGAACAGCCCGGTCATGCCTAGGCCCTCCGCGACTGGTTGTATCGGTGATCGAAATATTCGGCGAGCGCGAGCACGATCAGCACGATGGAAACCAGCACCAGAGTGAAATGATTGGGCACGCCGAGCCGGCGCGCCGCGCTCTCGCCGCCGATCGAAAGCACCGAAAGCAGGAACACGAAGCCGATGGCCGCAAAGCCGTTCATACGGGCGAGAAACACGGCGGGTATCACGGCAAGCCCGTAGGCGGGATTCCAGGCGGGGCGGACATTGCCCTGGGCGCCG
>NZ_RZPQ01001083.1:0-1458 GCF_003999135.1 Mesorhizobium sp. M7A.F.Ca.CA.004.06.1.1
ACTCAGAACAGGAGCATGTCCAGCGTGATCAAGGCCCGCATTACCGTCACCCTCAAGAACGGCGTGCTCGACCCGCAGGGCAAGGCGATAGAACACGCATTGTCGGGCCTTGGCTTCGGCGGCGTCGGCGCGGTGCGGCAGGGCAAGGTTTTCGACGTCGAGCTGGCGGAAAGCGACAAGGCCAAGGCCGAAGCCGACCTCAAGGCCATGTGCGACAAGCTGCTGGCGAATACGGTGATTGAGAACTACGCGGTGGAGATCGCCTAAATTGAAAGCAGCCGTCGTCCTTCTGCCCGGCCTCAACCGCGACCGCGACATGATCGCGGCGTTGACCAAGATTTCGGGAACGCCGCCGGTCACCGTGTGGCAGACCGACACCGAAATCCCCGATGTGGACCTGATCGCCATTCCGGGCGGCTTTTCCTTCGGCGACTATCTGCGCTGCGGCGCGATCGCCGCGCGCATGCCGGTCATGCGGGCGGTGGCCGAAAAAGCGGCCGCGGGCGTTACGGTCATCGGCGTCTGCAATGGTTTCCAGATCCTGGTCGAGGCCGGCCTGTTGCCGGGCGCCTTGATGCGCAACACCTCGCTGAAATTCGTCTGCCGGCAGGTGAAGCTCGAGATCACCAATGCCAACACCATGTTCACGCGCCGCTATCAGCCGGGCCAGATCATCCGCTCGCCGGTCGCGCATCATGACGGCAATTATTTCGCCGACGCCGACACGCTTGCCCGTATCGAAGGCGAAGGCCAGGTGGTGTTCCGCTATGCCGAGGGCACCAACCCCAACGGCTCGATCAACGACATTGCCGGCATCGTCAACAGCCAAGGCAATGTGCTCGGGCTGATGCCGCATCCGGAAAACCTGATCGAAGCAGCCCATGGCGGCACCGATGGCCGCGGACTGTTCGAGAGCGCCCTCGGCATCGCAGCCTGACGATATCGAAGCGAACAGCTTGAAAACAGCCGGACATTCCTGTCTCTTTGGAGCAAGTCTGGTTCATTGGGGAGAGAGACGGTCATGAAACTCTATTCGCGGCCGTTGTCGCCCTACTCGTCGATCGTGCGGGCACTGGCCTACATCAAGGACGTACCACTCAAGATCATCGCGCCGCCGCCCGGTTTTCCCATCCCGGAAGAGTTTCGCGCCATCTCACCGATGAACCGGATTCCGGTGCTGATCACCGGCTCGGGCGAGACGATCGTCGAATCGGTGGTCATCGCCGAATATCTCGAGGAACGGTTTCCGGAGCCGGCGCTGCTGCCGCCCGATTCCAAGGACCGGGCACTGGTGCGCATGTTCGCCCGCATCACCGATCTCGATGTGCTGACCCCGACGATGAAGCTTTTCGAGCTCCATTTCGTGCCGAAGCGCAACAATGCCGAGATCGACGCCCAGTTTGCCCGCCTGCATCACGGGCTGGCGGCAATCGAGGCGCGCATGGCGCAGGGCCCATT
>NZ_RZPQ01001084.1:0-1455 GCF_003999135.1 Mesorhizobium sp. M7A.F.Ca.CA.004.06.1.1
GGCCAGATCGCCATTGCGCCAAATCTTGTCACGGTGACGCGCGGCGCCGAAAGCGTCGTCTTCGACATTGCCAAGGACAGGTCTGTCACGCCGCGCACACCGCTGCCTGACTGGATAGAGCAACGCAAGCCAGGTTCGACAGCCTATGTCTCGTTCGGATTTTTGGGCCGCGCTGAAGTGCAAAATGACGAGGTGATCGCCTGGAGGCGGTTTTTTGGTTGGGCGAATTTTGTGTTTGACACGAATTCGCCATTCTGGGGAAAATCGTTTGGCGAGGTCGCTTCATTGATCGTCTCCGGAGAACGCATCGATCCGTCGAGGTCAAACGCAGCGCTTGCCTGGGACAACATCCTCTACAATGCCGAGTGGCAACACGGCGACGTGTGGCTGAAGCTTCTGCAAACCATCGTCATGGCTTTTGTCGGCACAGTGTTGGCCTCGGTCGTCGCCTTTCCGCTCGCCTTCCTGGCTGCGCGCAACATCACGCCGAACTGGTTGACCAACCAGGCGACAAAACGCTTCTTCGACTTCCTGCGGTCTGTCGACATGCTGATCTGGGCGCTGTTCTTCACCCGCGGCTTTGGTCCGGGGCCGCTGGCCGGCATGTCGGCGATCTTCTTCACCGATACCGGAACCCTGGGCAAGCTCTATTCCGAGGCGCTGGAAAACATCGACGACAAGCAGCGCGAAGGCATCCGCTCGGTGGGCGCCACACCAACAATGGTGCAACGCTACGGCGTGCTGCCTCAGGTTCTGCCAGTGTTCCTTAGCCAATCCCTCTATTTCTGGGAATCGAACACCCGCTCGGCGACAATCATCGGCGCCGTCGGTGCCGGCGGCATCGGTCTGAAATTATGGGAAGCCATGCGCACCGGCACCAACTGGGCCAATGTTTTCTACATGGTGCTGTTGATCCTGATTGTCGTTTTTGTCTTCGACAATATCTCCAACTATCTCCGCCGCAAACTGATGGGGACCGTCGGAAACGGCAACGACGAGCGCGCGCGGGGCGCCTCCGCCCGCCTGCTGCCGGCGGCTTAGACCACGATCCTGAATCGAAGGTCGACGAAGCAAAGGTGGTACCGGTTTTGCTTCGCCGACCTTCGGCTCGCGTCTCAGGCGCCGGCCCTCTTCCACCCGTTCCTGATATGCTTATACCCATCCCGATAAACCGCTTCAGGGCTCTCGGAAAAATCGCGCCACACCTTCGTTGCCGCCGCCAAATCCTTGAGCGAACGGCCGAACGCCTCGATCGTCAGCCAGTCGTCATAGCCGCTCTTGCGGATGGCGGAAAACGTTTCGGTCCAGGGAATGTTGCCGCGCCCCGGCACGCCGCGATCATTCTCCGAAATATGGATATGCACGACATTCCTGCGGTGTTTCGTGTAGGCGCCGATCGGGTCGGCCTCCTCGATATTGGCGTGGAAGGTGTCGTACATCGCCTTGATGTGCGGC
>NZ_RZPQ01001085.1:0-1433 GCF_003999135.1 Mesorhizobium sp. M7A.F.Ca.CA.004.06.1.1
GGCCCTGACCGGACAGGATTTCACCACGGCGATCGGGCCGATCCGCTTTGATGCAAAAGGCGACCTCAGCCAGAGACCTTACCGCGTCTTCCGTTTCGACGGCACGCGCTTTGCGCCCTTGGAAAGCAACTGATGTTTCGCACCGGCCCACGCAACCTGATCACCGACGTTGCCGGCCTGCGCGTCGGCAATGCGTCCGACGCCAGCCTGAAGTCCGGCGTCACGACCGTGCTTTGCGACACGCCGACAGTGGCCGGCGTTCAGATCCTGGGCGGCGCGCCGGGCACGCGCGAGACAGACCTGCTCGAACCGCACAATTCCGTCGATGTGGTGCACGCCGTCGTGCTTTCAGGCGGTTCGGCTTTCGGCCTCGACGCGGCGTCCGGCGTGCAGGCGGCATTGCGCGAACGCGGCATCGGCCTGGAGGTCGGTGGTTTTCGCGTGCCGATCGTGCCGTCGGCGATCCTGTTCGACCTGCGCAATGGCGGCGACAAGGATTGGGGCCGTTATCCGCCCTACCGCGAGCTTGGCTATGAGGCCGCGCAAACTGCCGCCGCCGATTTCCAGCTTGGCACGATCGGCGCCGGCACCGGCGCGCTGACCTCGGGGCTGAAAGGCGGCCTCGGCTCCGCCTCGACGCTGCTGGATAGCGGCGTCACCGTCGGTGCGCTGGCCGCCGTCAACCCGACCGGATCGGTGACCACAGGCCGAACCCGCCATTTCTGGGCAGCACCGTTCGAAATCGGCAACGAATTCGGCGGGCTTGGTTATCCCTCGCCGATGCCGGACGATGCGAAACGGATTCTTTTGAAACACCGCGACAAGCATGTTGGCAGGCAGATGGAGACCGGCGGCAACACCACCATCGCCGTCATTGCCACCGATGCGGTGCTCACAAAAGCTGCCGCCAAGCGCCTGGCGATATCGGCGCATGACGGGTTCGTGCGCGCGATATGGCCGACGCACACACCGGCCGATGGCGACCTTGTGTTCGCGCTGGCGACCGGCACGAGCGGTATCGAACTCTCCGCCGATGCGGCGATCGATCTCTACGCCGCAGCCGGCGCCACCATGGCGCGCGCCATCAGCCGCGGCGTCTATGCGGCAACCCCTGCCGAAAACGATCTGTTTCCGGTCTGGTCGTCACGCCTGAGGTGAAGCGATAATCAGACCCGATCGGACTTTTCTTCCTCGAACGTCACCGCAACATCGGAATTCGCCGACAGCCAGACCTTCTTGCCGTCGACTTCGGCAATCAGGCTCAGGGGAATATAGTGATGATGGCCCTTGTGAGCGCCCTCGCCGCTATCGGCCTTGGTCAGCTTGATGCGCTGGCCATCGACCTTGTCGACAGTGCCGACATGCACGCCGTCGGCGCCGACGACTTCCATATGCTCGCGAATTTTGCTGGTGTCGGTCATGGTGGTCTCCAT
>NZ_RZPQ01001086.1:0-1417 GCF_003999135.1 Mesorhizobium sp. M7A.F.Ca.CA.004.06.1.1
GGACGGCATCCCCGACGACGAGCCGCATATCTCCGCCTTCCAGGGCGCGCTCGAAGGCGAAGTGTCGATCGTTACCTTCGACGCGCCGATCTGACTCCAACCCCCGGTCCAGCTTTCGAATCGACTGCCGAGACGAATCGGCGATCGAGGCATTCCCAGCCGACAAAATACGCACTGCCGCTCGAGGAAGGCTGAGTTTGGCTGCTTGGCTTCGGCTTGCCCGGGGCAAGTGTTCTGATAAGAAACCATCACCATCATCAAACAGACGGAGCGGCCGTGTCCCAGCCCATCAAGATAGGCATCGTCGGCGTCGGCAAGATCGTCCGCGACCAGCACCTACCGGCCCTGGCGAAAGACCAGGACTATCGCCTCATCGCGGCCGCCAGCCGTCACGGCAAGGTGGATGACATCACGAATTTTCCTGACATCGAAGCCATGCTCGACGCTGTGCCCGAGCTCGAGGCCGTGTCGCTCTGCATGCCGCCGCAGTTCCGCTACGATGCGGCGCGGACGGCACTGATGGCCAAGAAGCATGTCTTCCTGGAGAAGCCGCCTGGCGCCACTGTCAGCGAGGTCGAGGACCTCAAGACATTGGCCGCACAGAACGGGGTTTCGCTGTTCGCCAGCTGGCACTCGCGCTATGCGCCGGCCGTAGAGGCCGCGCGTGCATTCCTCGACAAAGCCAAGATCAGGTCGGCCGCCATCAACTGGAAGGAAGACGTGCGCCGCTGGCACCCGAACCAGGAATGGATCTGGGCTCCCGGCGGTTTCGGCGTCTTCGATCCCGGCATCAACGCGCTGTCGATTGCCACCCATATCCTGCCGGCGATGTTCATCACCTCGGCGGTGCTGGATTTTCCCGAAAACCGCGCCTCCCCGGTTGCCGCGCGCGTCGCCTTCCGCACCTCGAACGGGTTGCCGGTGACGATGGACCTCGACTGGCTGCAGACAGGCCCGCAAAGCTGGGACATCCTGGCCGACACCGACAAGGGCGCGATGGTGCTGTCGGGCGGCGGCTCGAAGCTCGCCATCGACGGCAAGGTGGTTCATGACGAGCCGGAGGCCGAGTACCCGATGCTCTACAAGCGCTTCGCCGAGATCGTCCGCGCCGGCACCTCCGATGTCGATCTGGCGCCGCTGCAGCATGTCGCTGACGCCTTCATGCTCGGCAAGCGCAACGTGGTCGAGGCGTTCTTCGATTGACAATGGGCTGTGAAGAGCGACCTCGCTCCGATCCCCACTTTCCGGATCATTTGCGAAGGGCGCGCCGCCCCTCATTGTCCTGCCGGACATTTCTCCCCGTATAGTGACGGGGAGAAAGGGGCAATGGCGACGCCGGCGTTCGCCCTGCAAGGTCGCCGATTGGCGAAATCGTCAGCGACGGCGTCCTTCTCCCCGTCACTATACGGGGAGAAGG
>NZ_RZPQ01001087.1:0-1416 GCF_003999135.1 Mesorhizobium sp. M7A.F.Ca.CA.004.06.1.1
CCAGATGCGCGATCGCGGCATGACCATCCGGCTGGGCAGCGCGGTGAAGGAAATCCGCTCCAAGCCTGATGCCGCCGAGGTGGAACTGGCCGATGGCCGCACCATTCGTTCAGAGGTCGTGCTCTACGCCGCCGGCCGCACCGGCAATGTCGGCAACCTGGGCCTCGATGTCGTGGGAATCGACGCCGACTCCAGAGGGCGCATCAAGGTCGATCCGCATACGTTCCAGACCAGCGTGCCGAACATCTACGCCGCCGGCGACGTCATCGGCTTTCCGAGCCTGGCCTCGACTTCGATGGAGCAGGGCAGGGTGGCGGCCTGCCATGCCTTCGGCGTGCCGTTGCCGCCGCCACCGGAAACATTCCCCTATGGCATCTATGCGGTGCCGGAAATCTCGACGGTCGGCCAGTCCGAGGAACAGGTGCGTGAAAGCGGTGCGGCCTATGAGATCGGCGTGGCGCGCTTTCGCGAGACCTCGCGCGGCCATATCATGGGCGTCAACACCGGCTTCCTGAAACTGTTGTTCTCGGTCGAAACGCGCCGTCTGCTCGGCGCGCACATCATCGGCGAGGGCGCCACCGAGCTCATCCACATCGGCCAGGCGGTGATCAATCTCGGCGGCACCGTCGACTTCTTCGTCAACAACACCTTCAACTATCCGACGCTCGCCGAAGCCTACAAGATTGCAGGGCTGGACGCCTGGAACAGGATGGGACGAGGGTAGGCCGGCTGGTCGTGGCGGCGAGCCTGTCAGCTTGCCTGCGCCACCGCCGCGGATCCCGACAGCCATTGTCTGACGATTGCGGCGTCGGCGCTGCCGAATTCATGACCTGATGGGACAATCCGGGCGTCGATCTCGGCGCCATGCTGGCTGAGCAATGTCACCAGAGCAGGGGCGAAGGGCGAATAGGTGAGATCCGCGGCGCCGGCGATCATCAGGACGCGCACCTTTGACAAATCCGTCGCCGGCACGTGATCGAGCACCGGCATCGGCCGCAGCAGCGCGGCGCGCTCGACGAGCTCCGGATGCAGCAGCATCAGGCTTGAAACCAGATTGGCGCCGTTCGAATAGCCGAGGAACGTCGCGCGTGAGAGATCGAGATGGTGGCGTGTGGCCGCGTCGGCGACGAAGCCCGCAAAGGCATCGGTCTCGGTGCGGATGCTGTGCTGTTCGAAGCGCGTCGGCGTGATGCGCGCGAACCAGCGGAAACCATCCTCCTGGACAATGCGGCCACGCACCGCGATCAGCTTGGCCCGCGGTGCGATCTCTCGTGCCAGCGGCACCAATGTCGTCTCGTCGACACCCGATCCATGCAGCAGGAAGAGACATTCGCCGGTTGAATCCGCCGGGCTGTAAAGCCGGTAGCTGAAGGCCAGATCACGCCGCTGCGCACCATCTTGTGAGGTCTCTTCGAT
>NZ_RZPQ01001088.1:0-1415 GCF_003999135.1 Mesorhizobium sp. M7A.F.Ca.CA.004.06.1.1
GTTGAGGCGCTGGCGCGTTCGGTCGTCACCGACTTCGAGAACTACGTCAAGCTGAACAAGAAGATCTCGCCCGAAGTGGTGGGTGCAGCCAGCCAGATCGACGACTATTCCAAGCTCGCCGACACGGTCGCCTCGCATCTCGCCATCAAAATCCCTGAGAAGCAGGAAATGCTGGCCACGCTCTCGGTCAAGGAGCGGCTGGAAAAGGCTATGGGCTTCATGGAAGCCGAAATCTCCGTCCTGCAGGTGGAGAAGCGCATCCGCTCGCGCGTCAAGCGCCAGATGGAGAAGACGCAGCGCGAATACTACCTCAACGAGCAGATGAAGGCGATCCAGAAGGAACTCGGCGAAGGCGAGGACGGCCGCGACGAGGCCGCCGAGATCGAGGCGCGCATCAAGAAGACCAAGCTCTCCAAGGAGGCCCGCGAAAAGGCGGAAGCCGAGTTGAAGAAGCTCCGGACGATGTCGCCGATGTCGGCTGAATCGACCGTCGTGCGCAACTATCTCGACTGGATCCTGTCGATTCCGTGGGGCAAGAACTCCAAGGTCAAGCAGGACCTGGCGTTCGCGCAGAACGTGCTCGACACTGATCATTTCGGCCTCGACAAGGTCAAGGAGCGCATTGTCGAGTATCTCGCCGTGCAAAGCCGCCAGAAGAAGCTGAAGGGGCCGATCCTGTGCCTCGTCGGCCCTCCCGGCGTCGGCAAGACCTCGCTCGGCAAGTCGATCGCCAAGGCGACCGGTCGCGAATTCATCCGCATGGCGCTCGGCGGCGTGCGTGACGAGGCCGAGATCCGTGGCCACCGCCGCACCTATATCGGCTCGATGCCCGGCAAGGTCATCCAGTCGATGAAGAAGGCCAAGAAGTCCAACCCGCTCTTCCTGCTCGACGAGATCGACAAGATGGGCCAGGACTTCCGTGGCGATCCGTCATCGGCGTTGCTCGAGGTCCTCGATCCGGAACAGAACTCGACGTTCATGGACCATTACCTCGAGGTCGAATACGACCTGTCGAGCGTCATGTTCGTGACGACGGCGAACACGCTGAACATCCCGGCGCCCTTGATGGACCGCATGGAGATCATCCGTATCGCCGGCTACACCGAGGACGAGAAGATCGAGATCGCCAAGCGGCACCTGATGCCGAAGGTGATCCGCGATCACGCGCTGCAGCCGAAGGAGTTTTCCGTCGGTGAGGACGCGATCCGCGCCATCGTCCAGACCTACACCCGCGAAGCGGGCGTCAGGAGCCTGGAGCGCGAGCTGATGAAGCTCGGGCGCAAGGCGGTGACCGAGATCCTGAAGACGAAGAAGAAGACGGTGAGCATCACGGCGGAGAACCTCTCCGATTACCTTGGTGTGCAGCGCTACCGCTTCGGCCAGGTCGAGGCTGACGATCAGGTCGGTGTCGTTAC
>NZ_RZPQ01001089.1:0-1412 GCF_003999135.1 Mesorhizobium sp. M7A.F.Ca.CA.004.06.1.1
CCCATGCGGTCGATCTGGTTGAAAATCGCCGCCGGGTTGACGGCATGGCCACGGCCGAGCTTCATCTGCGCGCCACGGATGGTGGCGCCGGGGATGTTCATCGAAGCGAGAAAATCGTCGCGCATCTCGTAGACGCGGCGGCCGACCGCCTCAAGCGCGCGAATGACGATGTTGGGCGGCCGCGCCGGGCCGGATTCGGGTTCGCGCCGCACGGCCTCGCCGACAGCTTCGAGCAGGATCGAAGCGATCTCGCTCTGGCCTTGCATCTGGATCTCGACGCCCTTCTTCTCGAAGGCGCTGACCAGCCGGTCGATCAGCCAGGCGCCGGCGGTGTCCATCTTCTCGATCTTGGAAACATCGAGCGCCAAGGTTTTGAAGCCGCTTCGCTTTTCGATCTTGCGCATGTCGGCGTCGATGAGCGCGACGGTCCTTGTGGTCCAGATTCCGGAGAAAGCGCAGCCAAGAACGCCATCCTCCTCGCCGATCGCCACGCGCGGTTCGTGGTCAGCCTCCCCTGCGGTCGTGCCGCTTGCGTCGCGCTTGCCGATGGTCAACATGGCGTCCTGTTTAGCCTGACGGGTCTGACCTGTCGATTTGCCGACAACGCTTGTCGCACAGCAGGAGCAGAAAAATATGGCGCGTGTCATTTCGGTCGAGGCCGAGCGTTTTCCCATCGCCGGAACCTTCACCATTTCGCGAGGTTCCAAGACCGAAGCCGAGGTGATCTCCTGCACGATCGGCGAGGGCGGCCACCTCGGCCGCGGCGAATGCGTCCCCTACAAGCGCTATGGCGAGACCATGGAGGGCGTGCGCGACGCGATCGAGGCCATGCGCGGCCGGATCGCCGGTGGCATCAGCCGGACCGCCTTGCTCGATGCTATGCCGGCCGGAGCCGCCCGCAACGCCATAGACTGCGCCCTGTGGGACCTGGAGGCAAAGCTCAGCGGAACCTCGGTAGCAGTCGCGATAGGTGCTCTTCCCTTGCAGGCGCTCGAAACCGCCTACACGCTGTCGCTGGGCGAGCCGGAGGCGATGGCGGCGCAGGCTCGCGCCAATGCGGCGCGGCCGCTGCTCAAGGTCAAGATCGGCGGCGACAACGACATCGCCCGCATCCGCGCGGTCAGGCAGGCAGCGCCAGACAGCCGCATCATCCTCGACGCCAATGAGGGCTGGAGCGACGACAACATCGTTGCGAACCTCGCCTTTGCCGCCGAACAAGGCATCGCGCTGATCGAGCAGCCGCTGCCGGCCGGTCATGACGAAATCCTGCGCCATATCGCCCATCCCGTGCCGATCTGCGCCGATGAAAGCGTGCACGAGGCTGAGAATCTCGAAGCGCTTGTCGGTCTCTACGATGCCGTCAACATCAAGCTCGACAAGTCGGGGGGCCTGACTGCGGCACTGGTGCTGCG
>NZ_RZPQ01000108.1:0-11399 GCF_003999135.1 Mesorhizobium sp. M7A.F.Ca.CA.004.06.1.1
GTTCAGCGTCGAGCGCAGGTACCAGTTCTCCTCGCTGCCGGCGCTGACGCCGCCCTTGAACAGATAATATTCAAAGGCACCGGCGGCGACCGGGGCGTCGAGCGCGAATGTCGTGGCGCCCGAGGTGGCGCCGTTGATTGCCTGGACGACCATGATGCCGTCCTGCGTGGTCGCAGCCCCCGCGCCGCCGAGATTGACCACGGAGATCCCGGTCGAACCGGAAGCCGTTCCGCTCGACAGGACCAACTTGTCGGATGCGGAGGAATCGTCACCGAGCTCGGTCTGGATAAGCAGCAGGCCACCCAGGCCGACATAGTTGCCCGAAATCGTCAGGCTGTCGGTGGCACCGGTGCTGCCATTGGTCAGGTCGATGCGGCCGGCATTGGTGACCTGCGCCAGCTGGCCCGCCGTAAAGGCCTGGATCGCCGTGTTGAAGCCGCCGCCATAAAGCGTGCTCGCGGCATCGACACTGAGCGAACCTGTGCCGGTGCCGCTATCGCCGAGCACCAGATTGCTGTCCATCGTCAGCTCGGTGTCGTTGGTGGCGTCGATGCTCTCCCAGTTCTGGAGCCGGCTGACCCCATCCAGTTTGACGTTGTCCAGTGTCAGCGCGTCGGTACCGAGGCCGCCTGATATGGCATCCGTGGCACCGAGATTGGCGTTGGTGAGGTTGCTGAGCCTGGCGGTGTCGTTGTCGCCGCCGAGATCGACGGCGCCATAGATGATGCCGCCACCGTTCCAGACGAAATCGTCGGCGCCAAAACTCATCAGTATATCGCCACCGACCGTGCCCCCGGTGATCGTGACACTGTCATTGCCGCCGCTGACGCTGATGTTGCCGCCGATGGTGCCGCCCGACAGGATGATCGTGTCCTTGTCGAAGCCGGTGACGAGGTTGCGGTCGATGGTGCCGCCGGACATGTTGAAGTAATTCTGGTCGAGCTTCATGTTGACGCGGCCGATGCGGCCACCGGTCATCACGGCGCGGTCGCCATCGTCGAAGAAATCGACGATGCGTCCGCCGGTCATGGTGAAGGTGTCGAGGCCGTCGCCCTGGTTGAGCGAGCCGATCTGGCCGCCGCTCATGTTGAAGTCGTCGATGCCGGCGCCCTGCTGGACATTGCCGGCGACGGTCCCCGCGCCAATGGTGAAAAAATCCGTGCCGCCACCCTGATCGACGGTGCCGGTGATGGTGCCGGACTGCATGTCGATGCGGTCCGTGCCGACGCCAAAGCTGACATTGCCTGATATCTGCCCGGTGCCGCCGGCAGGAAAATTGAGCGTGTTGTCGCCATCGGCATCGGTGAGGCTGCCGCCAGAGTCGCCGCTATCGCAGGTGTAGACGGTGTTTCCAGCGGATGGACCCAGCACGCATGCGGCAAACGCGGCGGAGTTGGGCAGCAACGCAAAAGCTGTAGTTGAGAAGATGCTAATAAGCCACGGGTGTAGCGGCTGCGGCTTTCGCCGGAGCGAAGCAACTGCCACCTGAGCATCCCCCGAACGACTGTTCGGAGGCGAGTTCTTCATATGCCGCATCGCGTCCCCCCTCGATTCGCGATTCCAGCCCCCGCCAGCCGCCGTAATGAAGACACAATTCATTCGATTTTACAAAGCCTAATCTGCCCCGCATGGTTGCTAAACTGCAAAGACTACTGAAATGATCTGGCGTAGCGCGCGGTTGGCGTGTCCGTGGCCCATGCTTTAGGATCGGTTTGGGCCGAAGGATCGAGGCCCTGTCACGAATCGATGAAAGGACATCGCATGGCAACCAGGGACGTATTCGGCCTGGCGCTTTCGGGCGCGACGGCGGCGGGATCCACCCCCTACAGCCAGGCGGTGCGTGAACTGCAGTGCTTCATCGGCGACCCCGTAGCCTCCGTCGACCGCGCCATCGCGGAAGATCCCGGCTTCGTCATGGCGCATGTCTTCAAGGGCTATCTGTTCGGCCTCGCCACCGAGCGGGAGGCGACAGCGGTGGCCAAGGCTTGCCATGAGGCGTCACTGCCGCTTGCCGCGACCACGCGCGAGCGGGCGCATGTCACAGCCCTGGGTCATCTCGCCAACGGACGCTGGCATCAAGCCAGCCGCATTCTCGAGGACATCACCATCGAGACCCCGCGCGACGGGCTGGCGCTGCAGGTCGGCCACCAGATCGATTTCTTCACCGGCAATGCACGCATGCTGCGCGACCGCATCGCACGCGCCCTGCCGTCCTGGCAAAGCGGCATGCCCGGCTACCACGCCATGCTCGGCATGCACGCCTTCGGGCTGGAGGAAATGGGTGACTATGTGAGGGCCGAGCAGCTTGGCCGCGCGGCGGTCGACATCGAGCCGCGCGACGGCTGGGCGCAGCATGCCGTCGCCCATGTTATGGAGATGCAGAGCCGGCAAAGGGATGGCATCGCCTGGATGCAGGCCAACCCGGAAGCGTGGACAAGGGAGAGTTTCCTGCAGGTCCACAATTGGTGGCACCTGGCGCTGTTCCACTATGATCTCGGCGAGACCGACGCGGTGCTGGCCCTCTATGACGGCCCCATTTACAGCGTGCAATCGACGATGGCGCTCAACATGGTCGATGCCTCGGCAGTCCTGTGGCGGCTCGCCCTCGGCGGCGTCGATGTCGGCGACCGCTGGGCGGCGCTCGCCGCCAATTGGCATAAGGCCGGCGCCGGCAATTATGCCTTCAACGATGCCCACGCGATGATGGCCTTTGTCGGTGCAGGGTTAGATGCGCCGGCCCTCGCTTTGCTTGAGGCTCAGCGCGAGGCCATGCGTGGCAGCGACGACAATGCGGCTTTCACGCGGGATGTCGGCCATCCGCTGACGCTCGCCGTCAAGGCATTCGGTGAGGGCAATTACGCCGAGACCGTGCGCCTGATCCGGCCGATCCGATCGATCTCCCATCGCTTCGGCGGCAGCCACGCCCAGCGGGATGTTATCGACCTGACGCTGATCGAGGCAGCGTTGCGCGCCGGTGACGGTGCGCTGGCCAGGGCGCTCACGGCCGAGCGTTCGATGGCGCGGCCCGACAGTCCGCTGTCAGCGCTGTTTGTGCGACGCGCCGCCGATTTGTCGGAGAATTGACCCGAAGCGGATCTTGTTTTAAAAACTGGCCAAGTCAGATTTTTTCGAGACCCGAAAAAATTAACTGGCGTGGGAGGAAGACATGTATCTGGGCCTCGATCTCGGAACGTCGGGCGTCAAGGCGCTGCTGATCGATGCCGGGCAAACCGTCATCGGTTCCGGCCATGGTTCGCTTGATGTTTCACGGCCGCATCCCGGCTGGTCGGAACAGAATCCCGAGCACTGGATCCGGGCCTGCGAAGACGCAATTGCCGAGCTCAAATCCTCCCATCCGGATGAACTCGCGGCAGTCAAGGGCATTGGCCTGTCCGGGCAGATGCATGGCGCCACGCTGCTCGACGCCGCCGACAAGGTGCTGCGTCCCTGCATCCTGTGGAACGACACGCGCAGCCATGCCGAGGCGGCTGCGCTCGATGCCGATCCGCGCTTCCGCGCTCTGACCGGCAACATCGTCTTTCCCGGTTTCACCGCGCCGAAACTTGCCTGGGTGAAAAACAACGAACCCGCTCTCTTCGCCAAGGTCGCAAAAGTGCTGCTGCCCAAGGATTTCCTGCGGCTCTGGCTTTCGGGCGAACACATTTCGGAGATGTCGGATTCTGCCGGTACCTCCTGGCTCGATGTCGGCAACCGGCGCTGGAGTACGGACCTGCTCGCAGCGACGTCGCTCGACGAGGAGCAGATGCCGTCGCTGGTCGAGGGTACGCACAAGGCAGGCGCACTGCGCAGTGAATTGGCCTCGAAATGGGGCGTCCAGGCCATTCCAATCGCCGGCGGCGCCGGCGACAATGCGGCCTCGGCCTGCGGCATGGGCACGGTCGGCGCCGGCCACGCTTTCGTCTCGCTCGGCACATCGGGCGTGCTGTTTGCCGCCAACGCTTCCTACCTGCCCAACCCGGCTAGCGCGGTTCACACCTTCTGCCACGCCCTGCCGAACACCTGGCACCAGATGGGGGTCATCCTGTCGGCGACGGATTCGCTCAACTGGCTGTCCGAAATCACCGGGAAGAGCGCCGGCGAATTGACCACTGAGCTCGGCGACACATTGAAGGCGCCGAGCGGCGTGTCCTTCCTGCCTTATCTCTCGGGCGAGCGCACACCCTACAATGATGCCGCCATTCGCGGCGCGTTCACCGGGCTGGCGCATGAATCGAGCCGTCCCGTGCTGACCCAGGCCGTGCTGGAGGGTGTAGCCTTTGCCTTCCGCGACAGCCTCGAAGCCCTGGCCACGGCCGGCACGAGTTTGACGCGGGTGACGGCGATCGGCGGCGGCTCGCGCTCGCACTACTGGTTGAAGGCGATTGCCACCGCGCTTCAACTGCCTGTCGACATTCCCGCCGACGGCGATTTCGGCGCCGCCTTTGGCGCCGCGCGGCTCGGCCTGATCGCGGCGACGGGTGCCGATCCGCTTGAAATCTGTACGGCACCGAGGACGGATGCGACGATCGAACCGGACGCGGCGCTTGGCGGCGTCTATGCCGATGCCTATCAGCGCTACCGGGAGCTGTACCCGGCGATCAGGGCTGTAACCGCGTGATTCAGTGCGAGGCGCCCCCCTCTGCCCTGCCGGGCATCTCCCCCTCTAGGGGGGAGATCGGCAGCGTTGACGGCTTTACTCGTCTTGCAAGGTTGATAATTAGCGATGGCGGGAAAGACAGCCAATCTCCCCCCTTGAGGGGGAGATGGCCGGCAGGCCAGAGGGGGGCGCTTCGCACCCGCCTCGCCCAGAAGTCCTCACTGCGCAGGCACCTTGTCGAGAAAGCCGGTGACGCTCTTCAGGCGGCCGTTCTCAATGATTCCGATGTCGGTACCTTCGATCACCGATGGCGTCCCCTCAGGCCCGAGATTCCACGAGAAGCGGATCTTGTCGGCAAAACCGTCCGGCGTGCCCTTCAGCGAGAACCGGAAGCCGGCAAAGCGCTGCTGCACGCCGTCGATCAGAGCCGCGACGCCTTCATGGCCGTCGCCCTGCATGAGCGGATCACGATAGCTGACGTCTTCCGTGAAGGTCGCCTTGAGCAATTCGGTCCGGCGGACGGCATCGCTTTCGTTCCAGGCGGTGATGTAGTTTTCAGCGATCTTGGTGAGGTCGGTCATGGTCTGTCTCCTTCATTGACGGTTTTGACATGACCCTTTTCAACCGGCGCTGGCCTGAAACCAATTACGCCTGAGGTAATGGCGGCAGAACTTTGTGAGAGGACAGAAATCATGAGCAGCGGATTTTTCGGCGACATCAAGAAAATCAAATATGAAGGGCCGGATTCGACCAATCCGCTGGCCTATAGGTTCTACAATCCCGACGAGCTCGTCGCCGGCAAACGGCTGGAAGACCATCTGCGCTTCGCCGTCGCCTACTGGCACTCCTTTGCCTGGCCGGGCGGCGATCCGTTCGGCGGCCAGACCTTCGACCGGCCGTGGTTCCCCAAGGCAGGTGGCACCGACACGATGGAACTGGCAAAGCTGAAAGCGGACGTCGCCTTCGAGATGTTCTCGCTGCTCGGCGCGCCCTATTTCTGCTTCCACGACGCCGATGTGCGGCCGGAAGGCAAGGATTTTTCCGAAAGTGCCGCGCGCCTCGACGAGATCGCCGATTACTTCGCGGGGAAGATGAAGCAGACCGGCGTCAAGCTGCTTTGGGGCACCGCCAATCTGTTCTCCAATCGCCGCTTCATGTCGGGGGCGGCCACCAATCCCGATCCGGATGTCTTTGCCTACGCGGCGGCGACGGTAAAAAGCTGCATCGACGTCACCAAGCGGCTGAAGGGCGAAAACTACGTGCTGTGGGGCGGGCGCGAAGGCTATGAGACGCTGCTCAACACCGACCTCGCGCGCGAGCAGGAACAGGCCGGCCGGTTCCTCAGCATGGTCGTCGACTACAAGCACAAAATCGGCTTCAAGGGCGCGATCCTGATCGAGCCGAAGCCGCAGGAGCCGACCAAGCATCAGTACGATTACGATGTCGCCACGGTCTACGGCTTCCTCAAGCGCTTCGGGCTGGAGAAGGAGGTCAAGGTCAATATCGAGCAGGGCCACGCCATCCTGGCCGGCCATTCCTTCGAGCACGAACTGGCTCTGGCCAATGCGCTCGGCATTTTCGGTTCGATCGATATGAACCGCAACGACTATCAGTCGGGATGGGACACCGACCAGTTCCCCAACAACGTGCCGGAAATGGCGCTGGCCTACTACCAGGTCCTGCAGGCCGGCGGCTTCAAGACCGGCGGCACCAATTTCGACGCCAAGCTGCGCCGCCAGTCGCTCGATCCGCAGGACCTGCTGATCGGCCATATCGGCGGCATGGACTCTTGCGCACGTGGCCTGAAAGCCGCGGCCCGCATGGTCGAGGACAAGGCGCTATCGGCGCCGCTGGCCGAACGTTATGCCGGCTGGAACACGGCCGAGGGCAAGGCGATGCTCGCCGGCAAGCGCACGCTTGAGGATATCGCCGAGCGTGTCGTCAAGAAGAGGATCGAGCCGCAGCCGAGGTCCGGCCGCCAGGAACTGCTGGAAAATATCGTCAACCGCTACGTGTAAGGCGCGCGCCGCTCCATCTCTGGACCGACATCCGGCACCACTGGCTGAAAGCCGCCGCCATCGCTATCTGCTAGTCAGCCCACTTCGCGAGAGGCTGCCGAGGATCGCACAGATCTTCGGCAGCCAGCGTGAGATCAAGATGCCACGCGTGTCGCCGAAAGAGAGCCCGTGCGGCAGCCTTTATTTTTATGCATGTCGTCATCCCAAAACCGCTGGCACTTTTGGGCGACATGCATTGGCGGGAGACGGAAAATGGCAGAGGATCGAATCATCGTGCGCCCGGCGCAGGCGAGCGATATTCCGGCGTTGAAGCAGGTGCTGCAGGAAACGTTCGAAGGCACATGGCTGCCGAACATCACCGAAGCAGCGGCGCGGCGCTATGTCGAGACGGATATTGGCGGGCGCTATGTCGACCGGAGCTGGCCTGAGTTCGCCGTTGCCGAGATCGATGGCGAGGTCGCCGGCCTGATCCATTGGCGCGCCGATTTCATCGAGGCCCTGCACGTCATGGCATCCCGTCAAGGCCAAGGTGTCGGCCGCCAGCTGCTCTCCCATGCCGAACAGGCAATCGGCACCGCCGGGTTGGCGCAGGCGCGGCTGGAAACCGACACGTTCAACCTGCCGGCACAAGCCCTCTACAAGGCGGTCGGCTATGTCGAGAAAAACCGCTATCCAGACGACGAATGGGACAGTGGCTTCACCACGGTGCTGTTCGAAAAGCGGCTGTAGATCTCTCCTTGATCTGACCTGCCGGGACGCAGGAACAGCTTTGCGCATGGCCCGGTCCCGCGACACGGTTTTGCCCTTCGACGCCCTTCAATGACCTCGCTCTTGCCTTCAAACTGCCGTCACGTTTCTCATATAAGAGTGGCTCGTGGCGGGAGAGGAAGAAGGAGGCGAACCGATATGCAGAACGAACGTGAAATCGACGCCCTGCTCTCACCTGGCGAGGCCGGATCGATCATCGACCGGCTGATGGCGATGCCGCATCCGAAGGATGGTACGCGCCGCTCAAACGAATGGGACCGCGCCGTTGCCAGCCGTTTCGAGACCCATCTTGCCAGACAGATGCGCTCGCAGATCGACGGCGGCAGTGACCGTCAGAACGCTGCCTGAGCTTTCCGACTTTGTGCATGTCGTTGTCCCAAAATCGCTACACACTTTTGGGCGGCATGCACATCAACCCCTCCGCAATCTGACCGGCGCTTCGCCGAAAGCCCTTGAAAATGCCCTCGAAAATGCCGCGGCGGACGAGAACCCGGTCCGCCCGGCAATATCGGCCATGGCAACCCTCGTATCGACCACCAGCCGGCGCGCGGCGCCGAGGCGCAGCCTGAGGTAATAGGCGCCCGGCGTCTCGCCGATCGATTTGCGAAAGATGCTTTCCAGCGTCCGTGCCGTCACGCCGGCGCGCTTGGCCACTGCTTCGATGGTCAGCGGCTGGTCGACATGCGATTCCATCAGCCGGATGGCTTGCGCAAGGCGCGGGTCATAGCCGTCGAGCCGGCCGAGCGAGACCAGCGGCTGTGCGTCGGTGGCGGCGCGAGCCTGGTCGTAGATGAAGACGCTGGCGACATCGAGCGCCACCGCCATACCGAGCCGCGTGCGGATGAGATGCAGCATCAGGTCGAAGGTCGGTGACGCGCCGCCCGAGGTGAACACTGGCCCGTCGATGACATAGCGGTCCGGGCGGACATCGACGCCAGGGAAGGCCGAGGAAAAATCCTCCATGTCCTCCCAGTGGGTGGTGGCGCTGCGCCCTTCCAGCAGGCCGGCGCGTGCCACCAGCCAGGTGCCGGCCTCGACACCGCCGCAAGCACGCGCCGTGCGTGCGGCCCGGCGCAGGCCCGACAACAGAGCCGAGGTTGCATAGTTCTGGGTGCCGAAGCCGGCGACAACGACAAGAACGTCGGTCGGCTCAGCCGCATCGAAGCGGCCGCCGACCGCCACCGGCAGGCCGCATGTGGTGACCGGAGCCTCGCCGGTCACCGAGACCAGCCGAAAATCGAACAGGGTCTCGCCGGAGATGCGGTTGGCGGCGCGCAGTGGATCGACGGCGGATGCCACGCACATGATCGACGAGCCGGAAAACACCAGCAGCGTCACCTTGAGCGGCAGACGCTCGGCACGAAAGATCGTCGGTTTTTCGCTTTTCGTCATGGAAGCTTCGTAAAACGCAAAACAGTTTCCGGCAAGTCGGGCATTGTTGTGGACTGTTCTTTCGGAGGAGAGTTCTATGCCGCTTGCGATGAACCGTGAGGTCTTCATTACCTGTGCCGTGACCGGGTCCGGCGGGTCGCAGGACCGCAGCCCTCATGTGCCGCGCTCGCCAAAGCAGATCGCCGATTCGGCCATCGACGCGGCCAAGGCTGGCGCCGCAATCGTGCACTGCCACGTCCGCGATCCCGAGACCGGCAAGCCCAGGCGCGATGTGCATCTCTACCGCGAAGTGACCGAGCGCATCCGCGAGGCCAATGTCGACGTCGTGCTGAACCTGACCGCCGGCATGGGCGGCGACATGGTGTTCGGATCGCCGGAAGCGCCGTTGCCGCTCAACGAAAAAGGCACCGACATGGGCGGCGCCACCAACCGCATGGAACATGTGCGCCAATGCCTGCCGGAAATCTGCACGCTCGACTGCGGCACCATGAATTTCGCCGAGGCCGACTATGTCATGACCAACACGCCAGGCATGCTGCGCGCCATGGGCGGCATGATGACGGCGCTTGGCGTCAAGCCGGAGATCGAGGCCTTCGACACTGGCCATTTGTGGTTCGCCAAGCAGCTGGTCGAGGAAAAGGTGCTCAACCCCGATGCGCTGGTGCAGCTCTGCATGGGCGTGCCGTGGGGGGCGCCGGACGACCTCAACACCTTCATGGCCATGGTCAACAATGTGCCGTCGACCTGGAACTGGTCGGCCTTTGCCATCGGCCGCAACCAGATGGCCTATGCTGCTGCGGCGGTGCTGGCCGGCGGCAATGTCCGCGTCGGGCTGGAAGACAATCTATGGCTCGACAAGGGCGTACTGGCGACCAATGCGCAGTTGGTCGAGCGCGCCGCCAGCATCGTCACCAATCTCGGCGCCAGGATTCTTGGGCCGGAAGAGGTACGGCAGAAGCTCAACCTCACCAAGCGGGCGCCGATCGCGGCATGAATTATTCGTCGGGAGGGTCGGCATGACTACCGTAAAATTCACCGCAATGAAGGATGGCGACCGGGACGACTACGAGTTCCTGACCGCGCATGAGATCGACTACGCGGCCAGGACCGGCGAGCGGCTGCTCGACGCGCTGGTGCAGCTCGACGCGGGCCTATCGGGCTACAAGATCACCCGGCTCGGCCATTCGCTGCAGGCGGCGACGCGTGCCTGGCGCGACGGCGCCGACACCGACTGGATCGCCTGCGCGCTACTGCACGACATCGGCGACATCTATGCGCCTTACAATCACGATGAATATGCCGCTTCGATCCTCAAACCCTTCGTGCGCGAACAATGCACTTGGGTGGTGGAGAAACATGGCGACTTCCAGCGGCTCTACTATGCCCATCACCTCGGCGGTAACCGCCATGCGCGCGACCGCTTTGCCGGCCACGCCTATTTCGACGATTGCGACCAGTTTTGCGAACGCTGGGACCAGTCCAGCTTCGACCCCGATTATGACACGCTGCCGATCGAATTCTTCCGGCCCTTCGTCCTCGAAGTCTTCGCCCGCAAGGCATACGACCCGTCCGTGATCCGCGCCGGCGAACGCGCGCCGCTCATAGATCCCACAACCGCCATGACCAGAACCGGAGCTTCCGCATGAGCATCATCAACAAGGCAGCCGCCATCGGTGGCGGCGTCATCGGCGCCGGCTGGGTGGCGCGGCTGCTGCTCAACGGCATCGACGTGTCGATCTTCGATCCCGATCCCGAGGCGTCGCGCAAGGTCGGCGAAGTGATGAAGGGCGCGCGCCGCGCCTACAAGCAGATGGTACCCGGCGGTTTGCCGAAAGAGGGCAAGCTGACCTTTGCCAAGACCATCGCCGAGGCAGTGGCCGATGCCGATTTCATTCAGGAAAGCGTGCCGGAACGGCTCGACCTCAAGCACCGGGTGCTCGCCGAGATCGATACCCACGCGCCGGCCAATGCGATTGTCGGTTCCTCGACCTCCGGCATCAAGCCAACCGACATGCAGGTGGCGATGAAGAAGCATCCGGAGCGGCTGGTCGTCGGCCATCCGTTCAACCCGGTCTATCTCCTGCCGCTGGTCGAGATCGTGGGCGGCGAGCAGACCTTTCCCGAGGCGATCGAGGTCGCCAAGGAGATGTATGCCTCGATCGGCATGAAGCCGGTCGTCATCCGCAAGGAGATCGAGGCCTTCGTCGGCGACCGCCTGCTCGAAGCGGCATGGCGCGAGGCGCTGTGGCTGATCAAGGACGGCATCTGCACGGTCGAGGAACTCGACGACATCATGCGCTATGGCTTCGGCCTGCGCTGGGCGCAGATGGGCATGTTCCAGGTCTATCGCGTCGCCGGTGGCGAGGCCGGCATGCGCCACTTCATGGCGCAGTTCGGGCCCTGCCTGAAATGGCCATGGACCAAGCTGATGGATGTGCCGGAGTTCAACGACGAACTGGTCGACCTGATCGCCACGCAGTCGGACGACCAGGCGCATGGGCTGTCGATCCGCGAGCTGGAAAAAATCCGCGACGACAATCTGGTCGCCATCATGGATGCGCTGTCGAAGCAGAACAAAGGCAAGGGCTGGGGCGCCGGCGCCCTGCACAAGGACTATACCAGGC
>NZ_RZPQ01001090.1:0-1407 GCF_003999135.1 Mesorhizobium sp. M7A.F.Ca.CA.004.06.1.1
AGGAAGAACGGTGCCCGCGCGTTGACCGCGAACAGCGAGGCCCAGCCGTCGAGATCGGCGTCGAGGAACGAGGCCCGGTCGGTCAGCCCTGCGGCGTTGACCAGCGCATCGATGCGGCCGAAGCGCTCGATGCAGGCTTGCGTCAAAAGGGCAGGGGCCGCCGGGTCGGCGAGGTCCGCGGCGACGAAGACTGTCGGCGTGCCGAGCCGCGAAAGCTCTTCCGCCACGGCATCGCCGCGGGTCTTCTCGCGCCCGGTGACGAGCAGGCCGCCGGCGCCGCAGCGCGCCAGCGTCTCGGCGATGGCGCGGCCGATGCCTTGCGTCGAGCCGGTGACCAGCGCCACCTTGCCGTTGAGCTGAAGCTCCATTCCTCTTCCCCGCCTCGCATCTGGTTTCAGGCTAGCGCGGCAGGATCGTTTTACAACATGGAAATTGGAAATCCTGGAGCGGAGATTGTTGGCGCTGCGTGGGGCCGGCAAGAGCTTGCTCCAACGTCGTCGCTCCGGGGGCGAAGCAGGAGCGGAGTCCGTCCCAAAGACCTCTAGTGGACCGTGATGATGCCCTCGACGGCCCGCCATTCCGAAGGCTGGATGAGTCGATGATGAGCAATGCGGACCGAGTGCAGCGGACCGTCGAGTTCGCGCTCCCAATATTGGAGAAAGCCCTTGAGTTCGGGAAAGGCCGGAGCGAGATCATAGTCCTGCCAGACATAGAGCTGAAGCAGGCTCGGATGATCGGGCAGGTGATAGTGGATTTCGGCCGTCGTCAGGCCATAACCTTCCATTTGCAGGCGGAATTCGCTGCTGACCGTATCGGCCATGTCTTTCTCCTTCTCTCTCCGTTCAGGCCTCCAGCCCGCGATGTCCGTATTGAACTCGCCCGATGCCATGCCGGGACGATCGGTTCCTCTTCAAACAACGTCGCGAGAAGCTCGGGGGTTCCGAAAATAGCCGCGCCATAACAGTGCGTTGGCGCCCTTTCTGGTCGAATGGAAAAATTTTTTCGCCGGTCTCTTGAAACCGAAAAACGGCAAAACTAGCTCGATATGCGCCGCGATGCCTGACGAAGGGTCGGGGCGTTCCGCACCGGTCCGATATTGCCGGTTCGGTGCGGAGGAACCTCAAAAACCTGTTTGTCCACGAGGAGAACGACATGGCGTTCCGTCCATTGCATGACCGTATTCTGGTCCGCCGCCTTGAAGCCGAGGAGAAGACCTCCGGCGGCATCATCATCCCCGATACCGCAAAGGAAAAACCGCAGGAAGGTGAAGTGCTCGCCGTCGGTCCCGGCGCGCGCGACGACAGCGGCAAGCTTGTCGAACTCGATGTCAAGGTCGGCGACCGCATCCTGTTCGGCAAATGGTCCGGCACCGAAATCAAACTCGACGGCGAGGACCTGCTCATCATG
>NZ_RZPQ01001091.1:0-1405 GCF_003999135.1 Mesorhizobium sp. M7A.F.Ca.CA.004.06.1.1
CTGCAAGACATGTATGGACTTTGGCGTCAGTTCTGCCGCGACCAACGCGGCAACTATGCTCTTATGACCGTCGTCGCAATGGTTCCGCTCATGGGCGCCCTGGCGATAGCCGTCGATTTCACCGAGATGAGCCGCGAAAAACAGGCGGTTTCGAATGCGCTCGATGCCGCAAACTTCGCCACGGCGCGCCGGCTGACGGAGGGTGCCACCGACGATCAGTTGAGAGCCTATGCACTCGACTTCTTCAATGCCAACCTCAACAAGATCAACCCCGCCAACACGACGCTCACCGTCACCTTGCCAAGCAACACCACCGGGGGCGGCTTGCTCAAGATGAGCGCGCGGCTTGACTACAAACCCTACTTCTATCCGGTCTTCGGCCAGCTCGTCGGCAAATCCGAAACCGACGCCAACCAGAAGATCAGCTTCAATGTCACCTCGGAAGTGCGGCTGAAGAACACTCTTGAAGTCGCTCTGGCGCTCGACAATTCCGGGTCGATGACCAAGACCGGAACGGGCTCGGGGCAAACGCGCATCGACCTTCTCAAGACCGCGGCCAAACAGCTGGTCGACACGCTGGCCCAGCAGGCGGCGATGATCAAGCAGGTCGACAGGCCGGTGCAGTTCGGCCTCGTGCCGTTTGCCGCCTCGGTCAATGTCGGACCCGGCAATGGTAACGCGTCCTGGATGGATACCGAAGGCCTGTCACCGGTATCGAACGAGAATTTCGACTGGTCGACGCTGAACGCAGCCGACAAATATGCCCAGCAGACCAACGGCATCTGGTACAAGCGCGGCACCGGATGGGGTACCGACGAAGGCCAGATGCTGACCCGGTTTTCGCTCTACCGGGACATGAAGGTCGTCACCAACCATGAGCGTGTCACCAACAGCAAGCGCGTGGTTTGCGACGAATACAACTCGAACAACACCTGCAAACGAAGCCATGACGAATATGATTACATCGATTCCTATGGCCCGTTCGCCAGTTGGCAAGGTTGCGTCGAGGCCAGGCCCTATCCCTACAATGCTAACGACGCCGCGCCGTCCGGCGGCTCGGCGAACACCGGCATAGGGGTTGGCGATCCGGCAACGATGTTCGTGCCGATGTTCGCCCCCGACGAACCCGGCAACCATTGGAGGCTCACCCAAGATCCCGATGAGGCCACGCCGACGACCTACGGCGCCGTGAACAGCTGGTGGAACGACGACCCGACAAGCAGCACCGGAAAATAAAGGTTGAGAAAAAGGGAAAAATATGTAAAGAAGAGGAAGAGAAAGGAGAAGGAGAGGGAAGAAGGAAAAGGGAAGAAAGAAAGAGGAGAAAAAAAAAAGAGAAAGAAGAGGAAAGAGGGAAGAGGGGAAAAGGGGAGAAAAGAGAGAAAGGAAGAGAGAGAAATGATGA
>NZ_RZPQ01001092.1:0-1400 GCF_003999135.1 Mesorhizobium sp. M7A.F.Ca.CA.004.06.1.1
GACAAAGACCAGAAAGGTCGCCGCCGACATGACCAGCCCGCCGAGGATGGCGGTCAGGCGCAGGGGCAGCGATGTCGCCGAAATGACGACAGGCACGGTCATGAGCAGCGAGAACGGGTTGGTGAGGCCACCGGTCATATAGAGCAGGCCGGCAAGCTGCAGGCTGTCGAAGATGAGGATGCCGAAGGCGGCAAGCGGCGTGAGCCGGTGCGCCGCCGGAAAGCGGAAGGCGAGAAACAGGTTCATCCATGCCGAACAGGCGATCAGGGCAAAGCAGAGGCTGACCGGCAGCGGAAACTTCAGCCCATAGGCGACGACGAGCACCGTCAGGCTCTGACCGACAATGGCAAGCCAGCGCAACCGGATCAGCGTGTTGAGGCGCAATCTCTGGCTCTGCTGGAAATCGGGCGAACGCAAAACGTTGATCATGGCCATGAGTTACAGCCGCGAAGCGGCAAACGCTAGGTACCGCCCCAATCCGAGGAGTCGGAACGGGGCTCTACTTCTTGTTTGAGCATGATCTTTTCCAAAAACCGGCTTCCACTTTTTGGGATCATGCTCTGGGTTTGGCGCGGGCGGTGGCGGTCGCGAGCAGCGGGTTTTCCGGCCAGACATGCTTGGGATAGCGGCCGCGCATGTCGGCGCGCACATCGGCCCAGGAGCCCCGCCAGAAGCCGGGCAGGTCGCGCGTCGTCTGGATCGGCCGGTGTGCCGGCGACAGGAGTTCGAGCGTCAGCGGCACGGCGCCATTGGCGATCGAAGGATGGCGGTCGAGGCCGAACAGCTCCTGCACGCGAATCGCCAGCACCGGCCATTCGCCGTCATAGCGGATCGGCACATGGCTGCCCGACGGAGCACCGAAATGGGTCGGCGCCAGCGTATCGATCCTGCGCTGCAGATCGTGTGGCACGAGGCTGGCCAGCCCGGCCGAGACAACGCCCGCATCGATGGCGGCAAAGGATGCCGCGTCGGACAGGTAAGGCAGCAGCCAGTCGTCGAGGCGCTCGATGAGGGCGTCATCCGCCATGTCGGGCCAGGGCGCGCCAAGGCCTCGATGCAACCAGCCAAGCCGCTGGCGCAGCGTTTGCGCCTCCTTGCTCCAGGTCAGCAGCGACAGCCCGTGCTGGCGCACCGCATCGAGGACGTCGCGGTCGGCGTCAGCACCGATTGGCGGCGGCAGCATGCGCTCGGCAAGCGTGATGGCGCCAAGGCGCACGGTTTCGCGGACGCGCACGGCGCGCTTGTCGCGGTCGAAGCTCGTTTCACGGCGGACCTCGATCCTGTCCGCCAGCGCGGCGCGGACATCGTCCTCGCCGATCGCTGCCGCCGCCGTGATGCGTGCATTCTGTGCCTTGCCCTGCAGGTCGGCGACGACCAGAAACGGCTCGCCCGCCAGCGGA
>NZ_RZPQ01001093.1:0-1397 GCF_003999135.1 Mesorhizobium sp. M7A.F.Ca.CA.004.06.1.1
GATCGCTCTTGGCCGATCATGCGAGGAAAGCATCTGCATGGTTTCGTTATAGCCGTCGATCTCGTGGAAATTGCCGAAGCGGATCAACTCCTCGGCGATCGGCAGGCCGGCGGCGTGAAGCGCCTCGCGATATCCCGCCATGCGGTCATGCATCGGCGAGATGTCCGAGGTGCCGGTGATGTAACCGATGCGCCGGTGGCCGAGATTGATCAGATAGGTGATGGCGTCGAACACCGCGCGCTGGTTGTCCAGCACCACGGCATCGGTGTCGATGCCTTTGCAGATACGATCGAGCAGCACGACCGGCACGTTGGCGTCGTCGACGATCCGCTTGAGGATCGCGCCGTCGCCGACGCGCGCCACGATCAGCCCGTCGACCATGCGGTCGAGCAGCAACCTGATCTGGTCGTCCTGGGTGTTCAAATCCTCGTCCGTGCAGCACAGCATGACGGCATAGCCGGCCCGGTCGAAGGCCTGCTGGATGACCGAGACGACATCGGTGAAGAACGGGTTGGTGATGTGCGGCACGGTCAGTCCGATGGTGCGGGTCGTGCCCATCTTCAGGCTGCGGGCGATCGCGTTGCGCTTGTAGCCGATATCGCGGATTGCCTGCTCGATGCGCTGGCTAAGCTCCGGGCTGACCGTCGCCGTGCCATTGATCAGCGCCGAAACGGTGGCGACAGAAACACGCGCCGCTTCAGCCACATGAAGCATGGTGGGCGCGGTGGATTTGCGGTGTCTTTTTTGCCCTGACGCTGTCATTTTCGAAACGTTTCGCCACTCTTGCTGGCCAATACGTACGGAATCCTGTCCTTTTTAGCAAGAATCGAATTGCACCAAACGTCCGGCACCTTATATCGGCTTGACATGATCGAAACGTTTAGATTAGCGTTTGCGGGAAGTTGACGACGACGGAAGGGAGGCCGCCATTGTCATGCAAGAGAGCAATTGCCTGTCCCCGGAGCACGGTGCGGCCGATCGGTCGCACATCGTTCTGAGTGCCGAGCGCATTTCCAAGAGCTTCGGCGGCATCGCCGCGCTTGTCGATGTCGGCTTTGAGCTGCGTCGCGGCGAGGTTCATGCCTTGATGGGCGAGAACGGCGCCGGCAAGTCGACGCTGATGAAAATCCTCTCCGGCGTCTATACCGGTTATGACGGCACGGTGAGCGTCGATGGCCGCCCCACCAGCTTCGCCGGCGTGCGCGACGCCGAGGATGCCGGCATCGCCATCATTCATCAGGAGCTCAACCTGGTGCCCGAGCTCAGCGTCGCCGACAACATCTTCCTCGGCCGCGAGAAGCTGATCGCCGGGCTGATCGTCGACCGCAAGGCGAGCAGCCGCGCGGCAGGGGCGTTGTTGCAGCGGCGCGGCATCGAACTCGAGCCGCAAGCCCGCG
>NZ_RZPQ01001094.1:0-1394 GCF_003999135.1 Mesorhizobium sp. M7A.F.Ca.CA.004.06.1.1
ACCCTACCTGCAAATAAGTATATAGCGCGCGCCCAACACCCCCTTCGCTGTCTGGAACTGCCATGGAAGAATTTCACAAGGTTCGCCGGCTTCCGCCTTACGTGTTCGAGCAGGTCAACCGGCTCAAGGCCAGCGCCCGATCGCGTGGCGCCGACATCATCGACCTGGGCATGGGCAATCCGGACCTGCCGACGCCCAAGGCTATCGTCGACAAATTGTGCGAGGTCGTGCGCGACCCGCGCACGCATCGCTATTCCTCGTCGCGCGGCATTCCGGGCCTTCGTCGCGCCCAAGCCGCCTACTATGGCAGGCGCTTCGGCGTGAAGCTCAACCCCGACACGCAAGTGGTGGCCACGCTTGGCTCGAAGGAAGGCTTCGCCAACATGGCGCAGGCGATCACGGCGCCCGGCGACGTGATCCTGTGCCCGAACCCGACCTATCCGATCCATGCCTTCGGCTTCATCATGTCGGGTGGCGTCATCCGCTCGCTGCAGGTGGAGCCGGACGACGGCTTCATCCCGGCGCTCGAGCGCGGGGTCAAACATTCGATCCCGAAGCCGCTGGCGCTGATCCTCAACTATCCGTCGAACCCGACGGCGCTGGTCGCCTCGCTCGATTTCTACAAGGATGTGGTCGCCTTCGCCAAGAAGAACGACATCATCATCCTGTCCGACCTTGCCTATTCGGAGATCTATTTCGACGGCAATCCGCCGCCTTCGGTGCTGCAGGTGCCTGGCGCGATCGACGTTTGCGTCGAATTCACCTCCATGTCGAAGACCTTCTCCATGCCCGGTTGGCGCATGGGCTTTGCCGTCGGTAACGAGCGGCTGATCTCGGCGCTGACGCGGGTGAAATCCTACCTCGATTACGGCGCCTTCACGCCGATCCAGGTGGCGGCGGCACATGCGCTCAATGGCGACTGCGCCGACATCGCCGAAGTGCGCGACATCTACCACAAGCGCCGCGATGTGATGGTCGATGCCTTCGGCCGCGCTGGCTGGACCATTCCGGCACCGGCGGCATCGATGTTCGCCTGGGCGCCAATCCCGGAGCCGTTCCGACATCTCGGCTCGCTCGAATTCTCCAAGCTGCTCATCGAACATGCCGACGTGGCCGTGGCGCCCGGTGTTGGCTTCGGCGAGCATGGCGACGAATTCGTGCGCGTCGCTCTGGTCGAGAACGAGCACAGGATCCGGCAGGCGGCGCGCAACATCAAGCGCTTCCTGTCGACCAGCGCCAAGCAGCCCAACAACGTCGTGCCGCTCTCCGCTCACCGGTAAGCTTGCCGCACGCAAATTCGATCTGACTTTGAGGGACGTCGCCGGACATGGCTGAAGCATTGCGTGTTGGAATTGCCGGCCTCGGCACCGTTGGCGCGTCGGTGGCGCGCCAAC
>NZ_RZPQ01001095.1:0-1393 GCF_003999135.1 Mesorhizobium sp. M7A.F.Ca.CA.004.06.1.1
CTCGAAAGCGGGATTGAGTGATTTTGTTCAACTCGTCAGGATGGGTCGGCTGCGTACCTAATTTTTGGAATCGACCAGCTTGCGGGTCTCTTCGAACTGCGCGCCCTTCGGGTTACCGACTTCGAATTTCCGGTATTCGTCGGAAGCATCCTCGGGAGATCGCTTGAAACTGTACCATTCCCCATCCGGATCCTCGCGTTTCTCGATGTTCCCGCCCTGAATCCGGTGGCTGTAGCAGGTGCGTTTTTGCTTGCCGGTGTAGCCCTTCGACCGCCAGGCGAGTTCCATGCACATCTTACCGTTGCTGGTGACCAGCCATCTGCCCGCCGCGAAAGATGCCGTGTCCGGCCCGGACGTCCAGGCCTCGAGGCGTCGATTGCCCTGTGCGAAATAGGCTGCTCCGTTTTTCCACACCCATGTGCGATCGGCGTAAAGAAGCGACAGCTCGTAGGCAGTCGGAACGGTGGCGACAACCGCTTGCGCCGGTCCGCTGTCTTTGGCGGCAGCCGCGTGCGCTGTTCCCGAAAGCGCCGTCTGGCCGCAGAGAGCCAGGAGAAACATAAGCTGCGTGCAACTTGCGAACCGACGGGGTCTGTGTTGCCGACGGTCGACGCAAAGCGGCGGCAATCTGGTCAGATCTGTCGGTACAATTGGCGTGCGCATGCCTGTTTGGCCCAAGGTAGCACTATCAGCGCTCTGACAGCCTAGGAAACTATTTAACAGTCGCGAGAACGGTGATGTCAACCTTCGCCAAGCGGATAAACAACAACTATTCGAGACACACGCAGCCGCAATCGTCAAAATTAAGAATTGCGTCGTATATTCCTCCACCTCCGACAATCGCGCTCAAAAGCAACATCCGCAGACGTTAGGGAGGACGCGGTTTCAAATGACGGACGACCCGGAGTTGAATCAGGCCGAAGGTCAGCAATACCTGCAGTCAAGCGACCGGGAGATGGCTGCTAGCAGCACCCTGAGCCCCAACATGGCGATATTGCTGGGCATCCTGTTCATTGCGGTCGTGTTCAGGTTCCACAACATCACCTTGCCACTCGTCGATGCCTTCAGCTGGCGCGAGGTAAGCACGGCAATGATGGCCGACAATTTCCAGCAGCGCAGCTGGAACATCTTCTTTCCGGAGGTCAGCTGGACCGGACCCGGGCCAAGTTATCAGGGCCGCGAGTTCCAGATCGTCAGCTATCTGACCGCCCTGCTCTATCAACTCTTCGGCTGGCACGACTGGTTCGGCCGCATGGTAGCGGCCTTCTTCGGTCTGGTGACGGTGTTTTCGCTGCACAGGCTAACGGCGTTATGCTGGGACGAGACCCACGCTCACGCCGCGGCGCTTGCCTACGCGCTGATGCCGGCGGCGACCATGATCGACAGCTCGTTT
>NZ_RZPQ01001096.1:0-1382 GCF_003999135.1 Mesorhizobium sp. M7A.F.Ca.CA.004.06.1.1
CTCCAGATCATCGATGTCGACGGGCGCCAGTGCACCGATTTCCAGTGCTTTTCGGCGCGCAAGCTGGACAGGGGACTGGATCATCCGCTCGACGTGACGACGACGCGCACGCTGATGGGTGCAAGCTACCCGATGCCCGGCCTGCATTCCAAATACTACGACCAGGACATGGAGCCGCTGGTCGAGGTTATCCAGGACACATGCGGCCGGCACGACGCCTTCGCGCTCGCCTGCGCGGCCAAATATTACGACGACATCGGCTATCCCGGCCACACCAACTGCTCGGAGAATTTCAACGGCGCTCTGGCCGGCAAGGGCGTCAATCCCCGCGCGGGCTGGATGGCGATCAACTTCTTCTTCAACACGGCGATCGACGCGCATGGCGTCATGGTGTCCGACGAGCCGTGGTCGCGGGCGGGTGACTATGTGCTGCTCAGGGCGCTCACCGACATCGTCTGCGTGTCCTCCGCCTGCCCCGACGACACGACGCCGGCCAATGGCTGGAACCCGACCGACATCCATGTGCGGACCTATTCCGGCCAGCACAAATTCTCGCGAGCGATCGCCAGACGCATGACGCCCGATTCGGAACCGAAAATGACCCGCGAGACAGCTTTTCATTCGAGCTTTGCCAAGCACACCCGCAACTTCGGCGAGTACAGGGGCTATTGGCTCGCCAATTCCTTCGCCAAGGACGGGCCGATCGCGGAATACTGGGCCTGCCGGCAGGACGCGGTGATCATGGACCTGTCGCCGCTGCGCAAGTTCGAGGTTACCGGCCCGGATTCCGAGGCGCTGCTGCAATACACGCTGACCCGCGACGTCAAGAAGCTTGGCGTCGGCCAGGTGGTCTATTCGGCCATGTGCTACGAGCATGGCGGCATGATCGACGACGGCACCCTGCTGCGGCTCGGCAAGGACAATTTCCGCTGGGTCGGCGGTGACGATCTGTCCGGCGAATGGCTGCGCGAGACGGCGACGAAGCTCGGCCTCAACGTGCTGGTGCGCTCGTCGACCGACCAGATGCACAACGTCGCCGTCCAGGGTCCGAAGAGCCGCGACATCCTGCGAGAAGTGATCTGGACTTCGCCATTGCAGCCGTCGATCGACGAGCTCGAATGGTTCCGCTTCGCCGTCGCCCGCATTGGTGGCGGCAACGGCATTCCGGTCGTCGTCTCGCGCACCGGCTATACCGGCGAACTCGGCTACGAGATCTGGTGCCATCCGCGCGACGCCGAAAAGGTGTTCGACGCCATCTGGGAAGCCGGCCAGCCGCATGGGCTGAAGCCGATGGGGCTGCAGGCGCTGGACATGGTGCGCATCGAGGCCGGGCTGATCTTCGCCGGCTACGAATTCTCCGACCAGACCGATCCGTTCGAGGC
>NZ_RZPQ01001097.1:0-1379 GCF_003999135.1 Mesorhizobium sp. M7A.F.Ca.CA.004.06.1.1
CCTTCCTGGTGTTCCTCGTCTTCGTCGGCACCGCGGCAGCGTCGGTGTGGCTGATCCAGACTTCGCCGAAGGGTTTCTTCCCGCAGGAGGACATCGGCCAGATATCGGTGACCACCATCGCACGCCAGGACATCTCTTTCGACGCCATGTCCAGGCTGCAAGGACAGGTCGCCAGCGTCTTCTCGCATTCGCCCTATGTCGACCATGTGGCGTGGTCGGCGGGCAGCGGCAACAATGCGCTCAACCAGGGGCAGCTTTTCGTCCAGCTTAAGGGCAAGGACCAGCGCCCCGATATCGAGAAGGTGCTTTCGGACCTGCGCAAGCAACTGGCCGGCGTGGCGGGCATCGAGACCTACATGCAGCCGGTGCAGAATTTGAGGCTGGGCTCGCGGTCGTCGGCCAGCGCCTACCAGCTCGTGGTTCAGGGCCTTGATACCGGCCTGACCGATATTTGGGCGCAGAAACTGAACGACGCGATGGCTGCCGACCATGCGAACTTCACCGACGTCACCAGCGACCTGCAGAACAATGCGTTGCAGGCGACGCTGGTGGTGGATCGCGACAAGGCCGCCCAGCTCGGTATCGACACCGACACGTTGCGCTCCGCCCTCTATGGCGGGTTCGGCACCGACCAGGTTTCGACAATCTTCGGTTCGGCCGACAGCTACGAAGTCATCACCGAGCTCGATCCCAAGATCGAGTGGTCGCCCGAGCGGATGCTGGCCATCCAGATGAGGACGGCGAGCGGCAGTCTTGTTCCGCTCGGCGCCTTCGCCCGGGTCGATCGCACGGCCGGCGCCCTGACTGTCAACCAGCTCGGCCAGCTTCCAGCCGTGACCATCTCCTACAATCTGCCGCAGGGCGTGGCGCTGGGCGACAGCGTGACGCGCATCAATGCGCTCAAGGAGCAGATCGGCATGCCGACGGTGATCTCGACGACCTTTGCCGGCACGGCCAAGACCTTCCAGGATTCTCTTGCCAACCAGGGTTTTCTGGTCGGCGGCGCAATCCTGACCATCTATATCGTGCTCGGCATCCTCTACGAGAGCTTCATCCACCCGCTGACCATCCTTACCGGCCTGCCATCGGCCGTGCTGGGAGCGGTCGTTGCGCTGCGCTTCGCCGGCATGGATCTGTCTGTTATCGCGGTGATCGGCATCCTGATGCTGATCGGCATCGTCAAGAAGAACGGCATCATGATGGTCGACGTCGCGCTTGAACTGCGACGAGAAGGCATGTCGGCGACCGAGTCGATCCACAAGGCCTGCCTGATGCGGTTCAGGCCGATCATGATGACGACGCTGGCGGCACTGATGGGCACGTTCCCGATCGCGCTCGGCACCGGCGCCAGCGCCGAATTGCGCCAGCCGCTGGGCGTT
>NZ_RZPQ01001098.1:0-1376 GCF_003999135.1 Mesorhizobium sp. M7A.F.Ca.CA.004.06.1.1
GATCTACACCGAGCGCGGCTCGGAAGGCATCACCATGGGCGCCATGGACGTGCTCTACAGCTATGGCTTCCAGTACGAAAACCCCAAAAAGCCCTACGAAATGGAAGGCTTCGTCAACTCCGACAAATCGGTAAAGGGGCTGGAGTTCTACAAGGCGCTCTATGATTGCTGCACGCCTCCGGGTGCCTCGAACAGCTATATGGGCGAAGGGGTCGACGCCTTCAAATCCGGCCAGGTGGCGATGCACATGAACTTCGCCTTCACATGGCCAGGCCTGCAGAAGGACGAGAATGTCGGCGGCGACAAGATCGGCTACTTCGTCAACCCGAAGGGGCCTGACGGCGAGCAGTTCGCCCAGCTCGGCGGCCAGGGTATCTCAGTGGTGTCCTATTCCGACAAGCAGGAATCGGCGCTGAAATACATCAAGTGGTTCGCCAACAAGGAGGTGCAGGCCAAATGGTGGTCGCTCGGCGGTTATTCCTGCCTCAACGCGGTGGTCAAGGACCCGGGCTTCCCGGCCAGCCAGCCCTACGCGCAGACCTTCCTCGACTCGATGGCCATCGTGAAGGACTTCTGGGCCGAGCCGAGCTACGCCCCGCTGCTGCAGGCCTCGCAGAAGCGTTTCCACGACTATGTCGTCGCCGGCCAAGGTTCGGCCAAGGATGCGCTGGACGGCCTGGTCAAGGACTGGACGCAGGTCTTCCAGGACGACGGTAAGATGTAACTGGGGCAAGATGTAACCCGGCTCCTCCCGAGCTCGACCCATGCGTCCCGTGCCGCCCTTGGCACGGGACGCAGTTCAGATAAATTCCATGACAGAGACGACCAAGTGACCGAAGCAGGACTCACCATGCTCAATCGGACCGCGGAGAACGTTGCCCAGGCGACTCCGGAGCCGTTGGCCCGCAAGGTCCGGGGCATCAGCGACAAGGGCCTCGCCTGGCTGTTCATCTCGCCGACGATCCTGTTGCTGCTGGCCATCAACATCTTTCCGCTGTTCTGGGCGATCTATCTGTCGTTCACCAACTACCGCGCCAACCGCCCGAACGAGGTGGTGAAGAACCTCGGCTTTGCCAACTACCAGCGCATCCTCGGCGACAAGGATATCTGGATCGCCATGCAGACGACGGCGCATTTCGTGTTCTGGACCATCCTGTTGCAGACGCTGATCGGCTTCACCCTGGCCTGGCTGATCGACAGGAAGTTCCGCGGCCACGCCTTCTGGACGACGCTGATCCTGGTGCCCATGATGCTGTCGCCGGCGGTGGTCGGTAATTTCTGGCGCTTCCTCTACGAGCCGCAGATCGGCCTGTTCGCCTACGCCATATCCTTCGTCACGAGGATCCCGCCGACCGATATCCAGATGCTCTCCAACG
>NZ_RZPQ01001099.1:0-1374 GCF_003999135.1 Mesorhizobium sp. M7A.F.Ca.CA.004.06.1.1
GTGCATGTCCAGCAGGGCAACGCCTCGGCCGATTTTGTCTTTGCCTTCCAGACGCTTAACCCTGTGATCGGCACCGATGACATTGTGCTCTCGTTCTACCAGTCCGACGACACCGTCGGCGATATCCAGGCAGCCGCGCAAGGCATCATCGACCAGGCCCAGGCCGCTGCGGACGTAGCGACGGGCGCCATGACGACGGTGATCGATCCGCAATTCGCGACCAAGGCGACGGCCGAGGCATTTTACCCGCCGATAGCACCCACATACATCCGCACCGCCTTCTGCGACAGCTCTCAGGTGGCAGGCAGCGGCGCTGTGTACCGCAAGAATGGAACGAATGTCGGGGATTTGGTGATCACGCTGAGCGATGGCATGACGAAGACAGGCTATACGCTCGCCTCAATTCCGGTGACGGCATCAATGCTCGGCGCGCGTGGTGGCGGTGCGAATGCCACGGCTGCTATCAGTGCACTGCTCGCGGGCAGCTATCCGCATGTGCTGATTGACGGCTCCTACCAGACCGACGGCAACCACACGATCTCGACAGCGAAGAAGCGCGTCGAATGCCTGGGCGGCTCTGCCCTAATCCTGCGCGCGCCAGTCGGCACCGTTACCGGCCACCATCCCGTCATCGATATTGCTGCCGATGACGTCCTGATAGACGGGGACCTCACGATTGATGGTGGATCACATGCCGGCTACCAGGCTTCTATCGGTATTCGCGTCGGCCTCTCCACTGGTGCACGCCGGAAGCGGCCGACAATTCGCGGCGTGAAAGTCCGCAATCTTGGCCTTGCCGGCGTGATGGCGCTCTGTGTCGACAGCCCGACGATTGAGGACATTGACGGCTATAACATCGTCACGCCAACCGGCGGCGAGTTTGGCGACACGGTTTACGTGGCCGGCGTCCGCAAGCCGATCGTGCGCAACATCCGGTCGGCGAAGTGCAAACGCGACGGCGTCGTGTTGACCTATACGGGGAATCTAAACACCACCGACGTGTTAGTCGACGGGGTTTTCGCGGATGCACATCTCGACAGCCCCTCCGCCGGTGTCTGGGTGGAGATGACCGGTGCGCGAGATCCGCGAGGGATCATAACTAACGTAGTGGCGAATGACTGTCTGGTTGGCGTAGCTGCGACTGATGCCAACAGCGAGATCGTCATTTCGAATGTCAGGGCAATCGGCAACCGGCTCTCCGGTAGTTCTGCCGGTAACGTCTTTGGCGTTCAGATTCAGTCGGGCCGGCTCGATAACTGGTACATCGATCGCTACAACACCGCCCTGCAATTGGAGCCAAACGGCGAATATCAGTTCGCCCTCAGCTCGCAAGTTGGATCGTTTGCGACTGGCGAAACGGTCAGCGGCGGCACC
>NZ_RZPQ01000109.1:0-11385 GCF_003999135.1 Mesorhizobium sp. M7A.F.Ca.CA.004.06.1.1
ATATTGCGGCTGGTCGAGCCAGTTGGCGGTGCGTACCGTGCCGTAAGTGCCGGTTCTCGCGGCATC
Source organism: Mesorhizobium sp. M7A.F.Ca.CA.004.06.1.1 (assembly GCF_003999135.1). NCBI lineage: Bacteria > Pseudomonadati > Pseudomonadota > Alphaproteobacteria > Hyphomicrobiales > Phyllobacteriaceae > Mesorhizobium > Mesorhizobium sp. M7A.F.Ca.CA.004.06.1.1. The sequence goes on from NZ_RZPQ01000109.1 coordinate 67, forward strand.
GCGCGGCCGGAACTGGTCGATGAACTGACCGTCGTCGCCGAGGCGCCAGTCGCGCAAATTGAGGACGATTTCGGCATCGAATTTCGGATCGTTGGGATTCTCGACCACGATCACGCCGGTCAGGCCATGGCCCATCTGCTCCAGCGTGTTGCAATGCGGGTGGTACCAGAAGGTGCCGGCATCGGGCGACGTGAAGGCGTAGTCGAAATGATCGCCGGTGTAGACGTAGGGCTGTACCAGAAACGGCACGCCGTCCATCTTGTTGGGAACGCGAATACCGTGCCAGTGGATCGTCGTCGGATCGTCGATCGCGTTGACAAGGCGTGCTGCGAAGGGCTCGCCCTTTTTCATCCTGAGCACGGGCGGCATTCCGGCGTTGCCATAGGTCAGCACATCCCTGGTCTGGCCGACATCCATCAGCTTCGCCTGGATCTTTGCCGTCTGCAAAACCACCGGCTCAGGCGTCGCGGCGGCCCAGCCACCAAGCCGGCCCATCGCCGAAAGCCCGATCCCGCCCGCGCCGGCAACCGCAGCCGTCTTCAAAAGCCTGCGGCGTGTGAGTAAGGTCATTCGGCGCTCCAACTATAAAGACGGCTGCCCGCGCAGGTGTAACCGCCGCGCCACGGATCACAAGCCGGCAACCAGCGCAAATTCTGTTGAACGCATGGCGCCGCTATTCAGCCGCCTCGGCATAGTGTGCCGGTACGTAGTTGAGGATGGGGCCAAGCCAGCGCTCTACCTCGGCCAATGGCATCGCCTTGCGGCGTGCGTAATCCTCGACCTGGTCGCGTTCGACCTTGGCGACGCCGAAATAATAGCTTTCGGGATGCGCCAGATAGATGCCTGATACCGAGGAACCCGGCCACATTGCATAGCTTTCGGTCAGGCTCACGCCTGCATTGCGCTCACCGTCGAGCAGCCGGAACAAAGTCGCCTTCTCGGTGTGATCGGGCTGCGCCGGATAGCCGGGCGCCGGACGAATGCCGCGATAGGGTTCGCCGATCAGTTCGTCCGGCGCCAGCGCTTCATCTGAAGCATAGCCCCAGAATTCCTTGCGCACCTTCTCATGCATCCGCTCGGCAAAGGCTTCGGCGAAGCGGTCTGCCAGCGCCTTGACCATGATCGACGAATAATCATCATTCGCTCGCTCGAACCGTTCGGCGATAGCCACCTCCTCGATGCCGGCGGTGACGATAAAGCCGCCGATGTAATCCGGCTTGCCGCACTCCGCTGGCGCGACGAAGTCCGCCAGTGCGACATTGGCCTTGCCGTCGCGCTTGGTCAGCTGCTGGCGCAAGGTAAAGAAGGTCGCCAGTTCCTGCGACCGCTTTTCGTCCGTGAACAGCCTGATGTCGTCGCCGACGGCATTGGCCGGCCAGAAACCGACGACGCCGCGCGGCGCGAACCATTTCTCGGCGATGATCTGCTTCAGCATCGCCTGCGCATCCTCGAACAGCTGGCGCGCGGCGGCGCCTTGCGCCTCGTCTTCGAGAATTTTGGGATAACGGCCCTTCAGCTCCCAAGTCTGGAAGAACGGCGTCCAATCGATGTAGCGCGCGAGTTCGGTGAGATCCCAGTTCACGAATACCTTGACGCCGGTAAAGGACGGCTTCGGCGGCTCGTAGGCAGACCAGTCGATCCGGTGCGCATTGGCCCTCGCCTTGGCCAGCGGCAGCCGTTGCTTGTCGGCTTCGGAGCGGGCATGCGCATCGGCGACCTTCTTGTATTCGGTGCGCACCGTGTCGACATAGCCGCCCTTGGTCTCGTTCGACAGCAAGGACGACACGACACCCACCGCCCGGCTGGCGTCGGTGACGTAGACCGTCTGGCCCTTGGTGTAGCGCGGGTGGATCTTCACCGCCGTGTGCACACGGCTGGTCGTCGCGCCGCCGATCAGCAGCGGAATGTCGAAGCCTTCACGCTCCATTTCCGAAGCCATGTGCACCATCTCATCGAGAGACGGCGTGATCAGGCCGGAAAGGCCGATGACATCGACATTTTGCTCACGGGCCGTCTGCAGGATCTTGGCCGCCGGCACCATGACGCCGAGATCGACGATCTCGTAGTTGTTGCAGGCGAGCACGACGCCGACGATGTTCTTGCCGATGTCATGGACATCGCCCTTGACCGTCGCCATCAGGATCTTGCCCGCTGTCTGGCGTTCGCCATTGTCGATGCCGTTGGCGGCGTTGGCCAGCTTCTCGGCCTCCATATGCGGCAGCAATCCGGCGACGGCCTGCTTCATCACCCGCGCCGATTTCACCACTTGCGGCAGGAACATCTTGCCCGCGCCGAACAGGTCGCCGACGACGTTCATGCCGGCCATCAGCGGGCCTTCGATGACATGCAGCGGCCGCTCGGCGGCAAGCCGCGCTTCCTCGGTGTCGGCGTCGATGAATTCGGTGATGCCGTTGACCAGTGCATGGCTGATCCGCTGTTCGACAGTCCATTCGCGCCAGGCGAGATCGCGCTCCTGCGCTTCCTTCCCGGCCGTGCCTTTGAAGCGTTCGGCAATCTCCAGCATGCGTTCGGTGGCGGTGCCGCCGGCCCTGGGCGCGCGGTTGAGCACGACGTCCTCGCAGGCCTCGCGCAGATCAGGCTCGATCGTATCGTAGACGGCAAGCTGACCGGCATTGACGATGCCCATGTCCATGCCGCGCTGGATGGCATGGTAGAGGAACACGGCATGCATGGCCTCGCGCACCGGCTCGTTGCCGCGGAACGAGAAGGACAGGTTCGACACGCCGCCGGAGATATGAACATGCAGCAGCGTCGCGGTGATCTCGCCGGCCGCCTCGATGAAGTCGACACCGTAATTGTCGTGCTCCTCGATGCCGGTGGCAATGGCGAAGACATTGGGATCGAAGACGATGTCCTCGGGCGGGAAGCCGGCCTGCTCGGTCAGGAGCTTGTAGGCGCGCGTGCAGATCTCGACCTTGCGCGCCTTGGTGTCGGCCTGGCCGTCCTCATCGAAAGCCATGACGACCACGGCGGCGCCATAGGCCCGCACCAGCCTGGCATGATGCAGGAATGCCTCTTCGCCCTCCTTCATCGAAATGGAGTTGACCAGCGGCTTGCCCTGCACGCATTTCAAGCCGGCTTCGATGATCTCCCATTTCGAACTGTCGACCATGACGGGAACGCGGGCTATGTCCGGCTCGGCGGCGATCAGGTTGAGATAGTCGACCATCGCCTTCTTCGAATCGATCAGCCCCTCGTCCATGTTGATGTCGATGATCTGCGCGCCATTGGCGACCTGGTCGCGCGCGACGTCGAGCGCGGCGACATAGTCGCCTGCCGTGATCAGTTTCCTGAACTTGGCCGAGCCGGTGACGTTAGTGCGCTCGCCTACATTGACGAACGGAATCTCGTCGGTGAGCGTGAACGGCTCCAGCCCGGACAGGCGCATCTTGGGCTCGATGTCTGGAATGGCACGTGGCGGATATTTCTTCACCGCTTCGGCGATGGCGCGGATGTGCTCGGGCGTCGAACCGCAGCAGCCGCCGACGACATTGACCAGTCCCTCGCGGGCAAACTCCTCGATCTGCGCGGCCATGAAGTCCGGGCTCTCGTCATACCGACCGAATTCATTGGGCAGGCCGGCATTCGGATAGGCGCAGGTGAAGGTGTTGGCGACGCCTGAAATCTCGGCCAGATGCGCCCGCATCGCATTGGCGCCGAGCGCGCAGTTGAGGCCGATGGTGAAGGGGCTGGCATGGCGCACCGAATGCCAGAAGGCGGTCGGCGTCTGGCCCGACAGCGTGCGGCCGGAGAGGTCCGTGATGGTGCCCGAAATCATCACCGGCAGGCGCACGCCCTTTTCGATGAAGATCTCTTCCGCTGCGAAGATCGCCGCCTTGGCATTCAGCGTGTCGAAGATCGTCTCGATCAGGATGATGTCGGCGCCGCCATCGATCAACCCGCGCAGCTGCTCGCCATAGGCGAGGCGCAGGTCGTCGAAGGTCACGGCGCGGTAGCCGGGATTGTTGACGTCGGGCGACATCGAGGCGGTGCGGTTGGTCGGCCCGAGTGCGCCGGCGACAAAGCGGCGCTTACCGTCCTGCTGCTCGGCACGAACAGCAGCGCGGTGTACCAGCCGCGCGCCATCGCGGTTCAGCGCGTAGACGGCATCTTCCATGCCGTAGTCGGCCTGTGCGATCGAGGTCGAGGAGAAAGTGTTGGTTTCGAGGATGTCGGCGCCCGCGATGGCGTATTGATAGTGGATCTCCTCGATCGCCCCGGGCTGCGTCAGGATCAGAAGATCGTTGTTGCCTTGCTGATGGCAGGCGCAGCCGGCGAAGGCCTCGCCGCGAAACTGGTCCTCGTCAAAGCCGAGGCCCTGGATCTGTGTGCCCATGGCGCCGTCGAGGATGAGAATGCGCTCGCGTGCTGCCGCAGTGAGCGCCGCAAGCACTTCCGAACCGTCGGGTTTTGCCGCTACGGGGCCGAACAATGCGTCCAGCGATGCAGAATTCTGCGACATTTTTTATCCCTTTGGCGACAGACCTTTTCATGTCACATAAGGATATCTTTATGTCAATATACGACAGATGCTCGCCATTGTCACCCCACCCATCACGAAGTGGGGTCTGAGGCGCGGTTTACTACGAACCTACGCTCTGTCGACGCTTGCCAGGAAGCGGGCGAAGATCGGATCAAAACGATCCGGCGAATCCCAGAACGGCGCGTGGCCGGATTTGTCGAGCAGATGGGCCTTGCCTTCCCATAGATTGGAGAATTTCACAGCGGAGACGAAATCGGTGTTGACGAATGGCTCGTCGATGCCGTTCAGAACGGCGATCGGCGGCGTCTTGCCGGCCACGATTTCGCGCTGGTTCCGGCCGGTGCCGGCCGCGAACTTTTCGAACATCAGGCGCCGCGCCCGCCCATCGGTGCGCGCCACCGTGTCGATGAGAAACGGCTCGAACGGCTCGCCGCAAGTGCTGCGCGCATAGGCCTCGACATCGGCGCCGCTGAAGGTTTCCTGCCCCGCGAGGTGCATATGCGGGCTCGGCTTGAATCCGTTGCCGACCTCCTCGGGCGAGACGGGCGGCGTGCCGGTGATCATCAGGCCAAGCAGGCCGGGAAAGCGGTCGATCATCTCAAGCCCGATATGGCCGCCGAGCGACCAGCCGAAGACGATGGCCTTGTCGATGCCGAGCAGCCCAAGCACTTCGGTCATGGCATCGGCATAGCCTTCCATGCTGTAGGAACGCTCAGGATCGATCGCATCGCCGGACGCTCCGTGGCCGGGCAGGTCGGGAGCGATCAGGTGGTAGCGCTCGCCCAACGGGCCGTCCAACTGGTTGCGGAAAACGGCGCTGGAAGATGAATTGCCGTGGATCAGCATGACAGCGGTGCCCTGGCCACTGGTCTGGCGCACCGCGATCTTGCCGTGGCTGGTGTCAAGGGTCTTCTGCGCGATCGTCATTGTCCGCTCCGTTATAATTGCCTTGTTTTAGTGCAGTTGCGCAGCAAAGCGCCACGGCTTCCATACCTTTGCGGGAACCATCTTCCCGGCCAGGTTGCGTTGAAAAATCCTTTTCAAATAAGAACAATTATGCGTAGATTGTCAATTATCCAACTCCCGATGAACGGGAGGAAACAGGGAACAGCACGATGAAGCCCAAATCCGCCGCAAGTCGAATCCGCCATATGCTGATGAGCACCACGCTGATCGGCATGTTTGCCGCATCAGCCGCCCCCGCCTTTGCCGACGTCGTCAAGATCGGCCTGCTTGCGCCGCTGACCGGCCCTGCCGCGGCGGACGGCCAGGAATTCCAGCGCGGCGTGCAGATGGCCATCGACGAGGCCAACGCAGCCGGCGGCGTTGCCGGGGATACGTTCGAACTGGTGGTCGGCGACGTCAAGGATCAGTCCGCCGGCAACGTCACCAGCGCGGTCGAGCGCCTGCTTGGCGATCCGGGCGTGCACTTCATGCTGACCGGCTATGCCAGCCTGACCAATTTCGAGATCGACAACATGGCCGAGGCGGAAATGCCCTACATGCTGGCGGCCACCTCGCAGCAGACCAGGGACATCATCGCGCCGAGCCCCGACAAATATATGTGCTGCTGGTCGCTGACCCCTTCCTTCGACGCCTACAACACCGACGTAACCCTGTTCGTCGAGAAGCTCGCGGCCGATGGCAAGATCACCCTGCCGACCAAGAAGGTCGCCATCATCTCGTCCGACAACGCCTATTCGAAGACCATCTCCGAAGGCATGAAGAAGACCTTCAAGGAGAAGGGCTGGACCATCACCGTCGACGAGATCGTGCCATTCGGCGAAGTGACCGACTGGCGTTCGATCCTCGCCAAGGTGCGCGAGAACGTTCCCGATGTCGTCATCAACACCGACTATCTGCCCGGCAATTCGGCGTCGTTCCTGAACCAGTTCCTCGAGCAGCCGACCAAGAGCCTCGTCTTCCTGCAATACGCACCGAGCGTTCCGGAATTCGTCGAGCTGACCGGCAAGAAGTCGGATGGTGTCATCTACAACCTGCTCGGCGGCGCGCTGACGACGCCGAAGAACCCGCGCGCCGATGAGGTGGCGGCCAAGTTCAAGGCAAAATACGGCGTCGAGAGCGGCACCTACGGCGTCGGCCTCTACGAAATGACCAATGTCTATTTCGACGCGGTCAAGAAGGTCGGCGGCGCATCCGACCATGCGGCGATCATGAAGGCGCTGTCGGAGACCGACAAGCAGGTCGCGGAAGGGCGGCTGAAATTCGATCCCGCCACCCACCTTGCCACGCAGGGCGACGACTATATTCCAATCACCTTCTTCCAGATCTGGGATGGCCAGCGCACGCTGATCTCGCCGGAAAAATACGCCACCGGCGCCTTCAAGCTCCAGCCCTGGATGAAGTAGGGAATGGCCCTGCTTGAACTGGACGACGTGTCGAAGGCCTTCGGTTCGCTGAAGGCCGTCGACGGCGTGTCGTTCAAGGTCGAAGCCGGCGAGATCTTCGGCATCGCCGGCCCGAACGGCAGCGGCAAGAGCACGCTGTTCAACATCATCACCGGCATCCCGTTCGGCCCCGACCGGGGCCAGATCCGCTTTGACGGTCTTGCCATAAACGGCAAATCGGGACACGCGATCGCGCGCCTCGGCCTTGCCCGCACGTTTCAGCGCGAGACCAGCTTCGACGGGCTGACCGTGTTCGAGAACGCGCTGATCGGCGCCAGCTACGGCAAGCAGGAAAAAACGGCCGTGGCAGCTCGCGATGCCGCCGCCGAGGCGCTGGAATTCGTCGGGCTCGGGTCCGCGTCCTTCGGGCGGCTGGCCGGAGAGTTGTCCGTCTTCGAGCGCAAATGCCTGATGCTGGCCACCGCGATCGCCATGAAGCCACGCATGCTCTTGCTCGACGAGCCGGCATCGAGCCTGACCAAGCCCGAGATCGAGACGTCTATCGGCCTGATCCGCCGCACCGCCGAACGCGGCATCACCATCCTTCTGATCGAGCACGTGCTGACCTTCCTGATGAGCCTTTCGCAACATCTGCTGGTGCTCAACAATGGCCGCGTCCTGGCCGCTGGCGACCCGGCCGGCGTGATCGCCGACCCGCGCGTCATCGAAGCCTATCTCGGCACCAGGAGATCGGCGGCGTGAACCCCATTCTCAGCGTCGAAGGCGTCACCGCCGGCTATGGCCGCGTCACCGTGCTGCACGATATCTCGCTGGAGGCCGGCCGTTTCGGCAATGTCGGCCTGTTCGGCCCCAACGGCCATGGCAAGACGACGCTGCTGCGCGCAGTCTCCGGGCTGCTGCAGCCGAAGAGCGGCCGCATTCTGTTCGACGGGCAAGACATTGCCGGCCGCAGCGCACGCGCCATCGTCGGCGCCGGTCTGATCCATGTGCCGCAAGGCAACCGGCTGTTTCCCGATCTCTCGATCGCCGACTGCATGGCGCTCGGCGCCTATTCGCCAAGGGCCCGGCCGCATGAGGCGGAGAACCGTGAGAAGGTGATCAAGCTGTTTCCGAAACTGGCGGAACGCTGGCGCCAGCGCGTGCGCACATTGTCGGGCGGCGAGCGCCAGATGGTGTCGATCGGCACCGCGCTGATGAGCCATCCGCGCCTGCTGATCCTGGACGAGCCGACGCTGGGGCTGGCGCCCAAGATCAAGGACGAACTCTGCGCCTCCGTCATGGACATTTCGCGCGGCGGCGTGCCGCTGATCGTCGTCGAGCAGGATATCGAATTCCTGCTGGAGCTGACGCAGCAACTCTACCTCGTCAACCATGGCGCGGTGGCGACCGAGATCAAGCCGGGCGAAAGCCTCGACCACGGCGAGATCATGTCGATGTATTTTGGCCATTAGGAAAATCCGAAGATGAGCGCATTGGCGGAAATCCTGTTCGGCGGCCTGTTCCAGGGCTCGCTCTACGCCATGATGGCGGTCGGGCTGGCTCTGGTCTGGACGACGATCGGCGTGTTCAATTTCAGCCATGGCGTGTTCATGATGCTGGGCGCCTACATCGCCTGGCAGCTGGTCGAACTCGGCCTGCCGGCGGCGGTCGCCTTTCCGATCGCCGTCGTCGTCATGGCCGGCGTCGGCTGGATCCTGCAGGCGAGCGTCGTGCGGCCGCTGATCGGCCGACCCAACATCGTGCTGGTCGTCGTCATCACCACGCTGGCGGCCGGGTCGCTGATCGAGAACGGCGCGCTGACCATCTGGGGACCGCGCTCGAAACAGATCCCGGCGCTGATCGCCGGCAACGCCACCATCGGGGGCGTCGGCGTCTCCCTGCACCAGATCGCCATCATCGTGATCACGCCGCTGATCCTGGCCGCACTTTGGGTGTTCCTCAACCGCACGCGGCTGGGGCTGGCGCTCCGCGCCGTGGCGCAAAATGAAGATGCCAGCCACCTTGTCGGGCTGAACGTCACCGCGCTCTATGGGCTGGCCTTCGCCATTGCCGCTTCGCTGGCCGGGCTCGCCGGCATCTTCATGGGCGGCTACCGTTTCATGTCGCCGGTGATGGGCAGCGACCCGCTGCTCAAGGCGCTGATCGTCGTCGTTTTCGGCGGCATATCGAGCGTATCGGGTCCGATCTTCGCCGCCTATCTGATCGGCTTCTTCGAGGCAGCCTGCAGCTATTATTTCGGCTTGTACTGGACGCCGGCACTGCTGTTCGGCGTGCTCATCCTGACCCTGATGGTGCGCCCCGAGGGCATCTTTGCCAGCCGCTCCCGAGGCCTAGCATGACCGACACGACATCGCTGATCGCGCCTGGCCACGCCGAGGCGGCAACCCCGATCGCTCCAGGCCGCACGCCGTGGAAGCAGGAGGCCATCGGCTTCGTGCTCGGCTTCGCCCTGCTGGCGCTGCTGCCGCTGATCTTCGGTGACACCTATGCCCGCCACATCCTGATCATGGCCTTCATCTATGCGATCGTCGCCTCGAACTGGGACCTCAGCCTCGGTTATGGCGGCGTCTTCAATTTCGGCCATCTGGCGCTGTTCGGCATCGGCGTCTATGCCTACAGCCTGCTGACCAAGCTGGCCGAATTCGACCCGTGGATCGCGCTGTTTGCCAGCGGTGTCATCGCAACCCTGGCGGCGATCCTGGTGACCATCCCGATCCTGCGGCTGAAGGGCATCTACATCATCCTGGTCACTTTCGGCTTCGCGCAGCTGGTGATGCAGGTGATCATCAGCCAGTCGGCCATCACCGGCGGCACGCAAGGGCTGGTGCGCATTCCCGGACTCTATATCTTCGACCATAACATGGTCCGCGACGGCAAATCAGCCTATTTCTACATCGCGCTGGCACTGCTGGTGGCAAGTACGCTGTTCCTGCGCGTGTTTGTGCGCTCACGCGCCGGGGCCAGTATCGTCGCCTTGCGCGACAATGAGGAATACGCCATCAGCCGCGGCGTCTCGATCGTGCGCCAGCGCATGCTGACGCTTGCCGCGAGCGCCTTCTTCACCGGCATCGCCGGCGCCTTTTACGCCGCCTACCAGCGCAATGCCTCGATCGACGTCTTCGGCATGAGCCTGGCGACCATCATCCTGTCGATGGTGCTGCTTGGCGGCACCAGCACCATCTACGGCGCCATCGTCGCCTCCTTCGTGCTGACGATCTTCGCCGAATGGATGGCCGATTTCGGCGCGTGGCGGCCGATGATCACGGCGATGCTGATCATCGGCGTGATGCTGGCCTACCCGAGCGGCCTGGTCGGCATGATCAAGGCTTCATGGGGCGCCGTCGCCGGACGCCTGAAACGCCCGGGCTGATCGTTTCGGAATAGCGGCTGCGCCTCAGCGGATGCCGCACCAGTCGATGGCCGAAGCGGCGATCACCTTGGCGGTCTCGACCACCGATTCGACCTCGACATATTCGTCGGAACCGTGAAACCCGTCGCCTGAGGGGCCGAAGATGACACCGTCGACGCCGGCGCCGGCATAGTGCGCGGCATCGCACACGGCGACGAAGCCGCGAGCCTGCGGCGCCTTGCCGACCATGGCCTTGCGCTTCATCAGCGATGTCACCAGCGGATGATCGACCGGCGTGTTCATCGGCGGGAAATACAGCCCGCCGAGCTCCCATTGGATCGCAGGCGGGTTGTCGCGCAGCCACGCATCGGTCTGGGCGAAATGGTGGACGAACGTCTCGAAATCGCGGCGGTAGTCGGCCGAGTTCTCATCGGGCAGGAATTTCATGTCGAGATCGAGCACCGCGACGTCGGGAATGATGGCCGGGTTGGTCATGACGGTCGGCAGGCCATGCTGGCCAAGGCCGGTTCCGCCATGCATGACGCCGATGTTGATGGTGTTCATACCGAGCGGCAGCAATGGATGCGATTTCGCCCGCGTCCGGTCCAGCTCATACTGGCGCACGGCGGCGATGAAACGGGCGGCGATCTCGATGGCGTTGACGCCCGGCTCGAGCCGCTCCTTGTCGTGGCGCTGCGGATAGATCTCGTTGTAGCGCAGCGCCGAATGGGCGTTGCGCCCGCGGATCGTCACCCGCGCCCATTCAAGCCCGCCTTCGACCGGCAGGACATCACCCCAGGTCGGTTCGGCGACCAGCACCGCCTTGGCGAGCTTGCCCTTCTTCACCGCGTCCATGGCGCCGAAGCCGCCGGCTTCCTCGTCGACGACCGAGTGGATGGCGAGCCGGCCCTGCAGCGTGATGCCCGCCTTGCGGATCGCGCGCGCGGCGGCGATGCAGGCGGCGACGCCGCCCTTCATGTCGACGGCGCCACGGCCATAGAGGCGGCCATTGGTGATCTCGCCGCCGAACGGATCGACCGACCAATCCTTCATCGCGCCGACCGGCACGACGTCGATATGGCCGCACAGGATCAGGC
>NZ_RZPQ01000010.1:0-25021 GCF_003999135.1 Mesorhizobium sp. M7A.F.Ca.CA.004.06.1.1
CATCGAGCTCGGTTCGGCTCATCATCGTGCCGGTCGGGTTGTGCGGGCAGGTGACGCTGATCAGCTTCGTGTCCGGCCGCAGCGCCGCCTTGACGCGTTCGACATCAATGGCGAAGCCTTCCTCGAAGGCCAGGTCGACAAAGCTGATGGCGCAGCCGATCGCCCTTGGGGTTTCGATGTTGGTGGCGTAGTTGGGCCTGATGACGACGAGATGGTCATTGGCCGACAAGAGCGAGGTCGAGATGATGAACAGCGCGCCCGCGGCACCGGCAGTGACCAGGACATCATCCGGCGAAATGCCGGCATCCTGCGCCGAGATCAGTGCACGCAACTGCTTGTCGCCGCGATGCTCGCCATAGAAAAGCGTGAGATCAGGCAGCGACAGGCCGATGTCGGAGAGCTTCTGGTCGGCGATCGAACTTTCCGAAAGATTGTAGCGGATACGGTCATAGCCGTATTCTTCCGGCGCTTCTTTCTCGATCACCATCCTGGTGTAGTTCATGGCTCGCTCCCCTAGAGCAGTTCACCGTTTCACGGAAACGGCGACCCGCTCTAACTCCTTGTTTTTAGGCAATTCCGGACGGAAAACCGTTTCACAATTTTCCTGGAATTGCTCTAGCAACCCGTCCACCTATCCAAGCCATAAAAACATGAAGCCTGCCAAGGCGAATTCGCCGGCAGGCTTCTGTTCCAGTCGTCCTAACTGTTGGCTCAGGACTGAATGTTCAGGCCGAGGCCTTGGCCTTCCTGCCCTTGGCGGGTGCCTTCACGGGGGCAGCCTTGCGGCCGAGGCCGATGGATTTCGCCAGCAGCGAACGCGAGGCCGCGTAGTTGGGAGCGACCATCGGATAGTCCGACGGCAAGCCCCATTTGGCGCGATAGGCGTCCGGTGTCAGGCCGAAATGCACGCCCAGGTGACGCTTCAGCGATTTGAACTTCTTGCCGTCTTCGAGGCAGATGATGAAATCGGGTGTCACCGACTTCTTGGGGTTGACCGCCGGGACCAAGGGGGCAGCCACCGGGACCGCAGGCTTGCCGAGCGCGTTTATCGAGGCGCTGACGCTGGCGATGAGGTCGGCCAGGCCGGAGGCGGGCAAGCGGTTCTTCTCGACGTAAGCGGACACGATGTGAGCGGTCAGCTCGAGCAGATCGATGTCTTTACGGGCACTGTTGCTATCGTCGGTCACTCTATTTCTCCGTCTACAGCGAATGACCTGAAAATCGGATTCGACTTCCGGAAAGGATCATGCGCGAAATCAAAATGCTATGGCGTCCTTCGTGCGTCCACGGGACGAATGGCGTTGGTGTAGCGCGGAATTCCTAGTCGGCAAATCTGCGTATTGCAACGACTTGATGTCAGGTCACACGTTATTTTGAACAACTATATTAAACAATAACAGTATCAGACTATCAGCGCTTTGTCGCGCCACAAACGAAACCCGCCTTCGAAGGCGCGTGTGTTGTCGCCGCGCCTGGAGTCGGCGGGCAATTCATCGAGCTTGTCGACGTTGCCGCCGCCAATCACGACATAGTCCGGCTGCATGGCGGCACGGAGCCGGTCGACGACGTCGAAGACGTATTTGCGCCATTTCTTCTTGCCGCGCTTTTCCAGGCCGCGTTCGCCGACATAATCCTCGAAACTCCTGCCCTTCTTGTAGGGCAAATGCGCGAGTTCCATCGGTTGGGCGACGTTGTCGGCGATCATCGCCGCACCGAGACCGGTGCCGAGCCCGAGGAACAGCATGCGCCCGCCCTCGTAGCTGCCGATGGCTTGCATCAGCGCATCATTGACCACTTTCACCGGTTTGCCGAACGCGCCCGCAAAGTCGAATCCAGCCCAGCCCTTGCCGAGATTGGCGGGGTCGGCGAGCGGCCTGTTGTGATTGACCGGGCCGGGATAGCCCATCGAGACGACGTCGTAGGACAGGCCTTCGGCGAGCTTGTTGACCACGTCGATCATCTGCTGCGGCGTCAGGCCCGGCCCCGAATCGGCGCGGCGCTCCTCGCCGCCGGCGCTGGTGAGGATCTTGACGTGCGAGCCGCCGATGCCGATCGTGAGCACGATCTTTTCAGTGTCCGGCTTCTCGGTGCCCGATGCAGGTTGCTTCACCGCCTTGGCCATCGTGTGGTCCTCTCACTTCACCGGATCGATCCAGCCATTGGGCGGCCCGAACCCGGCCATGACGTCCGCCGGTCCCCATGTGAGCGGCTCGTAGAGATGCGGCGGCGTGGTGTCGCCAAGCACCGGGCCGACGATGCGCCAGGCCAGTTCGCTGGCGTCCTGGCGGGTGAACAACTGCCCGTTGCCGTTCATGGCGTCGCCGATCAAGCGCTCATAGGGCGGCATGTCGCCCTTTGAATCGTCGAGCGCCGTCAGTTCGACCTGCTCGCCGATCATGTCGTCGCCCGGCGCCTTGCGCTGTGCTCCGATGGCGATCACCACCTGTGGGTCGATGCGGAAGCGGACGTAGTTCTGGTCGGCGGGCTTGATCGGATCGAAGACATCGAGCGGCGGCCGCTTCAGCCGCACCACCACTTCGGTGACATGCACCGGCATGTTCTTGCCGGCGCGGATGAAGAACGGCACGTCCTGCCAGCGCCAGGTGTCGACGAAGAAACGCACCGCCGCGAAGGTCTCGACGGGCGAGTTCGGCGCCACGCCGGGCTCGGCGAGATAGCCGGTGAACTGGCCACGCACGACATCGTCTTTTGTCAGCGTCCTGATCGCGCGCAGCACCTGCACCTTCTCATCGATCAGGTCGTCGGCGGAACGGCCGACAGGCGGCTCCATGGCAAGCAGCAAAAGGATGTTGAGCAGATGGTTCTCGATGACGTCCCTGATGCAGCCGACATCGTCATAGAAGCGGCCACGTCCCTCGACGCCGAAATCCTCGGCCATGGTGATCTGCACGCTCTCGACGTAGTTGCGGTTCCAGATCGGCTCGAGCAGCGAATTGGCGAAGCGGAAATAGAGCAGGTTCTGGATCGCTTCCTTGCCCAGGTAATGGTCGATGCGGAAGATCGACTGTTCGTCGAACACCAGATGCAGGACCCGGTTCAGCCAGCGCGCCGATTGCAGATCGTGACCGAAGGGCTTTTCCACCATCAGCCGCGCGCCATGCGCCGTGCCTGATTGCTCCAGCCCCTGGACGACGGTCTCGAACATGGTCGGCGGCACCGCCATGTAATGCAGCGGCCGCTGCGCGGTGCCGAGGGCGTTTTTCAGTTTCTCGAACGTCGCTCCGTCACGGTAGTCGCCGCTGACGTAGCGCAGCAGCGAGGCGAATTTGGCGAACGCTTTCTCGTCGATCTTGCCGAGCGCATTGACGATGCCGTCACGCGCGCGCGCCTGCAATTGCTTGAGGTCCCAGGCATCGAAGGCGACGCCGATCACCGGTTCGGTGAGCGTGCCCTTGGCGACCATCTGGTAAAGGGCTGGAAATATCTTCTTGTGGGCGAGATCGCCGGTTGCCCCGAAGAGCACCAGCGTGTCGGACCGTTCCTGGCTCATGCGCGTGTCTCCCCCCGTGTCGTCACTTGCCGGCCTTCGGCTTCTCGACATGGCCGCCAAAGGCATAGCGCATGGCGGAGAGCAGCTTGTCGGCGAATTCGGATTCGCCCTGCGAGGAGAAGCGGTCGAACAGCGCCGAGGACAGCACCGGAGCCGGCACGCCGGTGTCGATCGCCGCCTTCAGCGTCCAGCGCCCTTCGCCGGAATCCGAAACGCGGCCGCCGAAATTCACCAGGCCCGGATCGCTTTTCAAGGCGCCGGCCGTCAAGTCGAGCAGCCAGGAGCCGATAACGCTGCCATGCCGCCAGACCTCGGCCACCTGCGGAAGGTCGATGTCGAACTGGTAGTATTGCGGGTTTTCCAGCGGACTGGTCTCGGCGTCCGCCGTCCGTTGCCGCTTGCCGGCATTGGCCGACTTCAGGATGTTCATGCCTTCGGCATAGGCGGCCATGACGCCATATTCGATGCCGTTGTGCACCATCTTGACGAAGTGGCCGGCACCGCTCGGTCCGCAATGCAGATAGCCAAAGGGCGCGGTGCCGGCATCCCCAGGCGGATTGGCGCCGACGTCGGCGCCCGGTGCCAGCGTGGCGAAGATCGAATCGAGGTGCTGCACCGCCACGTCGGGGCCGCCGATCATCAGGCAGTAGCCACGCTCCAGGCCCCAGACGCCGCCGCTGGTGCCGACATCGACAAGATGGATACCCTTGCCGGCCAGTTTCGCGGCCTGGTCGACGGCGTCGTGGTAGTAGGAATTGCCGCCGTCGATAACGATGTCGCCGGGCTCCATCAGGGCCGCCACCTGATCGATGATCCTGCCGGTGATCGCCGCCGGCAGCATCAGCCACACGCAGCGCGGCTTGGCCAGCTTGCCGACGAATTCTTCCAGCGAGGCCGCCCCTGACGCGCCGTCGGTCACCAGGGCGGCGACGCTGGCCGGGTTGATGTCGTAGACGACGCATTCGTGGCCGTCGCGCATCAGGCGCCGGACCATGTTGGCGCCCATCCGGCCCAGTCCCATCATTCCGATCTGCATGGTTTCGTCCCTGTTTTCTACGAGATTTGCGGGGTTATCGAGGGAAGGTCTACTGGCTGTGATCTACTGGCCATCTTGGTCGCCCGATATGACGGAGAAGTCGACATTCTCCCAATCGCCGGTCCCGGGCCAGAAAAAAGTGAAGAGCAGCGTGCTTCCCTCGGGGAGGCTTGCCGCGGGCAGATCGGCAAGATGGATGCCGAAGGCGTTCTCCACCGTCTGGCTGTCATGGGCGGTCGCCCAGTTGTCGGTGCTCCAGTGAACTGTAGCCGGGTCCAACAATTCGACGCGCAACGTCTTGCCCTCCGGCATGGTGCGGATCTTGTTGTTGAACCGCCAGGTCCTGAACGAGGATACGGTCTTGTCCTCGATATAGCGCTTGACGCCTTGCGGCGGCATGTCGAAGACCGCGCCGTCGCGCAGCGAGCGCAGCAGCTTGATATGCTCCGAATGCGCCCAGACCAGCGGCATGGCGCTGCCCGAGGGTCGGCCGTGCAGCAGTTCGCGTTCCGGCAGATCGGCGCCGTCCCAGACCTGCTCCGGCAACAGGCCGCCCGGTCCGGCCGAGCCTTCCAGCGCTGCCAGCAGGCTGGCTGCCTTTTCCCTGCGCCCAGCCGCCAGCTCATAGTGGGCGCGTTCGCCGGCCAGCAGCGGCCAGGGGCGACCCTGGCCGGTGCCATCGAAAGGCGCGCCGTCTTCGTGCTCGCCATAGCCGTCACCATTGTAGCGGTACCAGAGCGGCCCTTGCGGCAGATCGCAGCGCAATTGCGCGTCGATGACCTTGACCGTGTCTGTCATGCGCGGATCGTCAGCCGCCCGCAGACCGAAGCGGACAAGTGCCAGTGCATCCGGGCTGACGATTTCCTCGGGCGGCCGGTCGGTGTCGCCAGGCGGCCGGTTCTTGATCGGGACATAGCCGTCCTTCGGCGAACCGGCCTCGGCGCTGTCGGGTGGTGCTATGCGGACATAGTAGCCTTCGACGCCGACTTGACTGCAGATCGCCGTGCCGGTGACGTAGGTCCAGCGCTCGACCTGGTCGTTCCAGACGTCTGATGTCTCGCGCAGATACGTCGCGGCGTCTGTCTTGCCGCAGGCGTCGAGCAGGTCTGCCGCGGCAAGCAGTGCGGCGATTTCGACGGCGAGCGTGAACGGGCTGTAGCCGGCATCCTCTTCCCAGCGGTCCTCGCCGGTGACGGGCCCGTTGCGCACGACATAGCCGGCGGCGCGCTCGATCATCGGCAGGAAGGTCATGAGCCTGGCGCGGGGCAAATGGCCGGCGCGGCGCAAAGCGTCGGCCAGCAGCAGCGGAAAGGCGCATTCGTCCATCTGGATGCCGGGCCAATAGGCCGATCCGTCGAGCCAGGCGTTCTGCGGCCAATGGCCGTCCGGCTGCTGGATGGAGCTGAGGTAATCGAGGATTTGCAGGGCCGAGGCAGCATCGCCGGCAGCAAGAAAGCCGCCCGCCGTCTCGACCAGATCGCGCGGCCAGACCAGATGGTAGCCGCCGAGGTCGTCGTCACCCTTGTTGAAGCCCCACGGGATCGACAGGCTGGCGACCGCGGCGCCTGGTGTCGCGATCGACCGGTGCGTCGCCAGTACCGCGGTGCTGGTGCGATAGAAGTTGATCCCGGGCACCGCGTGCCGGTCGTCCAGCGGCAGCAAGCCCTTTTGCCAATTGCGCCAGTTCTGAAGATAGGAGTTCGCCGCGGGTTCAAAACCCTGCTTCAGGCTGGCGAAAGCATGTTCCGCGGCCTCCTCAGGCGTCGCGCCAAATCCCAGCGCCAGCAAAGCCTTGGTCCTGGTCGCGGAAAAGCCGATCTCGCCCGTCAGCGCAACATTGCCGTCCTCGGCCCGCTGGTATGCAGCGTCGAGCTCACCTGTATTGTGGAGTTGCTGCCAACCGTCGGAAAAGCCGACATAGCCGGCCGAACCGGTTCGCCAGGGCAGCGACGAGGCCAGCGCCAGGCAAGAGCCGCGCCCCGAGGCGAACAGCATGGGCTTTCCCTCGTGCTCGCCGACCCAGGCGGTGTTGCCCATGCCGGCATTGACCAGATGCGGCGCCAGAAGCGCGTAGACGCGGTAGTCACCGGGCACCCCTTTCAGCGCCGTGAAGGTGATTTCCTGCAGCAGCGCCGGGCGCTCCGGGTCGGCGAGGATACGCTTTTCGATCCGCCAAGCGCCGTCATTCGCCGTATTGACCAGCCTGTAGGCGGGCACGCCGTCCTCGAACGGTTCGATCGTATGCCCGGCATCGCGTTTCTCTTCCGAAAAATAGCCGCCGGGACCGGTGACGATCAAGCCGAGGTCGCGGGTGCAGGCGCTGTCGACGCGCGGATAGTAGACTTCGTTGAGGATGCCGTGGCTGATCGTAAACCAGATCCGGCCGGCCGGCGAAAGCGACGTTCCGACGCCACTCTTGGCGCTTGATGTCCAGCGCGCCGGGATCCCCGGGGCGCCCGGAGCAACGTTTTGCGTCACTGGCATTCTGTTTCGCTCTCCTGGCCTCCTCCCTAGACCAGGACGCGAACCCTTTACAATCATTGCACCGCAAGTTGATCGGCCGGTCCAACGGCAGGGCAACGAACTCGGGCTGACGGGTTTCTTCGGAGCCTTCGCCCGCCATTGGCTGACGGAGCATCAAGCGAACAACCCGCCTGTGCGGCGGGTCACTGGCGCAAATCAGCACCATGGACAAAAATGTACCATAGCTGAGGTCACCGAGTCAAGAAAAAATTCCTATAGTCAACGGCGCCGTCGTTGACAGCGGCGGCGGCATGCGTCCACTATTTCGCGGCACGGGAGGATCGTGAAAGCAATGGCGGAAGTGTCCCTGGTCCTGATCGACCGGCTGCTGGCGATATCGCGGGCGCTTGCCGGCCATATCGATCCCGGCACGGCGTTCCGCGCGACCGCCATCGAGATCGGCACGCTCATCCCGCACGACCATATCGATCTGGCTGTGCTGTCTCACGATGGGCGCATGCATGCCTGCTACGAAGCCGGTTTCCACACCAGTTGGAGCGAGCTCGCCCAGCATCCGGTGGAAGGCAGTCCGATTCGCTTCGTGTTGTGGGGCAAGACGCCTTACCTGTTGTCGGACAACGCGCTTGTCGACGACCGTTTTCATTTTGCCGGCGCTTTCGACGAGCCGATTTTCGCGGCCAAGCTGCGCAGCCGCATCATCGTGCCGCTCAGGGCGCGCGGTAGCGTCATCGGCGCGCTCAACATCAGTCGGCACGAAATCGGCTGCTACACGCTTGCCGATGTCGCGGTCGCCCAGCAATGCGCCGATCTGATCGCGCCCTATATCTTCGCGCTGATCCAGACCGAGGAGGCGCGCCGCGCCATGCTGGCCGAGAGCGAGGCGCGCAACCGCGTCGAACTGCTGCGCGTAGGCGCCTCGCAATTGACCGAGGGCATGGAGCGCGAACGCCGCCGCATGGCCATGGACCTGCACGACCAGACGCTTGCCGATCTCGCCCGCATCGCGCGCCAGCTTTCGGCCTTGCGCGGCCAGGGCGTGGCGCGGGCCGCGCAGCTTGCCGACCTCGAGCAGGAGGTCGCCGGCTGTCTGACGGAACTGCGCCACATCGTCGACGCCATGCGGCCGAGCGTGCTCGAACTGTTCGGCCTGCGCGATGCGGTCGAAGCGCATCTCAACCGCAGTGTCAGCAAGGCCAAGCCGCCGATCGCCGTGCGCATCGCCGACACCAGCGACGGCGGCGCCGACAGTTTGCCGGAGCCAGTGCGGACCGCGCTCTACCGGATCGTGCAGGAAGCGATCAACAATGCCGTTCGCCATGCCGCGCCGCACCGCATCGACGTGCTGCTGGCGTCGACCGCAAGCGTGCTGCGGGTGATCGTGACGGATGACGGCCAGGGCTGCGGCACCGTCGACCCGGCTGCGTATGGCGGCATCGGCCATATGCACACGCGGGCAGCCCTTATTGGGGCGCGGCTGCGCATCGGCCAGGCCGGCCGCAAGAACGGCGGCACCCGTGTCGTCGTCGAGATCGACCGCCAGCCGTCGCGAGAATTGGCGGCGGCAGCGGTGCCTGGCGAGTTCGCCGTATCGGAGGCCATGTGATGCTTGTGATGATCGCCGAGAATGACGGGCTGCACCGTAGCTTCGCGCGGCGGACGGTGGAGCAGCTGTGGCCCGGCGACGTCGAGGTGATCGAGGCGAGCGACGGCGAGGACGCCATCAACCTGGCGGCCCAACGCGAGCCACTGCATGTCGTGCTCGATTTGCAGATGCCGAAGGCGACGGGAATCGAAGTTGCCAAGGCGATCTGGAACCGCCGCGCCGGCACGCACATCCTGTTCTGGTCGAATTTCGCCGACGAAGCCTATGTGCGCGGCGTGGCACGCATCGTGCCGCCCGGTTCGGTCTACGGCTATGTGCTCAAATCGGCGACGGAGGAGGGCATGCGGTCCGCGCTGCGCGGGGTTTTCCGCGAAGGCCACTGCATCATCGACCGCGAGATCCGCGGCATCCAGCACCGCGTGCAGGACAAGTTCGAGGGCATCACCGACGGCGAATATGAGAGCCTGATCGACATCGCGCTCGGCCTGACCGACCGGGCGATCGCGGCGCGGCGCGGCCTGTCGATCCGTGGTGCGCAGAGCCGCATCAAGCATGTCTATGACAAGCTCGGCATCGTGCCGGCGGACGACGGCGCCGGCGATGCTTCCGTGTTCAACTCGCGGACGCGGGCGATCTATCTCGCCATGGCGCGTGGCCTGATCAACATCGACGCACTGCGCCGCGAACAGGACCGGCTCGATGCCTGGCTGGCGGAGCACTGAACAGCGGCGGCCACGCCCCGGAACTTCGGAAGGTCAGGCGCATTGCTAGTGAACGCCAACTCAATGCCTGCGGACCCGAAGTGCGACCCTCAATCACAGATTCATGGCATCTGGTGCGTGAAAGCATAGTCGGCTTCATCAACGACAATGCGCTTAGCCATGGTGCTGCGATGGCTTTCTATGCCACCACCTCGCTGGCGCCGATCTTGCTGATCGTGGTTGCGATTGCTGGTCTCGTCTTCGGCCACGATGCCGCACAATTGGCCTTGTCCGCGCAGATATCAGGGCTGATGGGACCGGAAAGCGCCGATCTCCTGAAGACTGCGCTGGAAAGTGCATCCGACAGTCTGTACGGCACCTGGGCCGCGATCATAGGGCTGGTCACCTTGCTGGTGGCCGCGTCTGGTGTCTTCGGCGAAATGCAGCAATCGTTGAACACGATCTGGAAGATCGAACCGCAAGGCAATTCCCTGTCGCGTCTGGTGCGGGCGCGGGCCGCCAGTCTGGGGTTGGTGGCCGCACTCGGGTTCCTGTTGCTGGTCTCTCTCATCGCAAGCACTGCGATTTCGGCACTGGGCGATTTCATCAACGCCTATCTGCCGTTCGGAACGATCATACTCAGCGGGATCAATGGCGTCGTTTCGTTTGCACTTATCTCGGTGATGTTTGCCGCCATCTACAAGGTTCTACCCGATCGAACCCTGGAATGGCGCGATGTGGCAATTGGCGCTATCGGGACCGCGGCCCTGTTCACACTGGGGAAATCGCTTATCGGCTGGTATATCGGCACCAGCGCGGTTGCGTCTTCGTATGGCGCCGCCGGCGGCCTGCTCGTCATACTGCTCTGGGTTTACTACTCGTCGGAAATTTTCCTCCTCGGTGCCGAGTTCACGCGCGCCTATTCCGTTCGGCACGGCAGCCGGTCCGATCTGAAAACCTTGGTTCACAGCCCTTTACCCGCGCAGCACGACTCGGCTCGAACACAACAGGAGTCCAACGCTGCAGGCGTGGTCGTGCTCGTGGCTGTGGCGTGCGCGAGCGCAACCTTGACCGCGCTTTTGCGGAGTGGTCGCCGGCCCTGATCTGACGTCGTCGCTATCCCGTGCTCGATAGGCACGGCCGACTGTGCAAACGCACAGTCGGCCGTGCGCTTTGACCCGTATCGGCTCGTCGGTACCGCGCCTACGCTCTGCCCCAACAAGAAGCCTATATCGGGAAGCGCTCATGCCATTTGTCACCATGCGGAGTAGCACGGCTGTTCGCGCCGGGAGCCGATGATGTCGGTGTCGGCGCGTGCGCGCCATTCCGGCTTCGACGACGTCGTCGGCGATGCGACCATTGAGACCCTGGCGAGCGGCTTCGGCTTCCTCGAAGGGCCGGTCTGGCACCCCTACGAGAAATGGCTGGTCTTCTCCGACATTCCGGAAAGCCGGATCTATCGCCGCAGTGCCGAAGGCGAGATCGAGCTGTTCCGCGCGCCGAGCCACAAGGCCAATGGCAACACGCTGGACCGCCAGGGGCGGCTGGTCACCTGCGAGCACGCAACGAGCCGGGTGACCCGCGCCGAACCCAACGGCAGCGCGACGGTGCTTGCCACGCACCATCAGGGCAAGCAGCTCAACAGCCCGAACGACATCGTCGTTGCCACCGGCGGATCGATCTATTTCACCGATCCGGGCTATGGCCGGAGGGAATTCTATGGCGTGCCACGGCCACAGGACCTGCCGTTCCAGGGCGTCTATCGCATCGATGGCGATGGCGCCCGGCTGACATTGCTGGCTGACGATTTCGGGCAGCCGAACGGGCTGTGCTTTTCGCTGGACGAGTCGCGGCTGTTCATCAACGACACCGAACGCGGGCATATCAGGGTGTTCGGCGTCGAAGCCAATGGCGACCTCGATGGCGGCGCGGTGTGGGCAGTGACCGAGGGCGAGGGGCCGGGGGCGCCCGACGGCATGAAGATCGACAGCCGCGGCAATCTTTACTGCACCGGACCCGGCGGCATCCACATTTTCGACGCCTCGGGCGCCATTCTTGGCGTCATCCGGACGCCCGAGGATTGCGCGAATTTCACCTTCGGTGACGACGATCTGCAAAGCCTCTACATCACCGCGTCGACGTCGCTGTACCGGCTCAGGGTGCGCGTGCCGGGATTGAGACTGTTTTGAGCTCGCGACAATCCGTGCTCAAATCAGAGTTGGGAGTGAGGCCGGGGTCAAAGCCGGTGGGAATGCAGCAGTCAACACATCTGGGAGGATAACGACATGAAGAAACTGTTCGTTCTGGGCGCTCTGGCGGCAATGCTCGCCTCGGGCACGGCGCTGGCCGACACCAGTGGCAAGAAGATCGCTTTTTCCAACAATTATGCCGGCAATTCCTGGCGGCAGGCGATGCTCGACAGCTATGGCATTGTCACCAAGAAGGCGGTCGCCGACAAGATCGTCGGCGCGGCCGACATCTTCACCACCGCCGACAAGGAGGTGCCGACACAGGCGGCGCAGGTGCAGAACCTGATCCTGCAGGGCTATGACGCGATCGTCATCAACGCGGCCTCGCCGGATGCGCTCAACGGCGCCATCAAACAGGCCTGCGATGCCGGCATCGTCGTCGTCTCCTTCGACGGCACCGTGACCGAACCTTGCGCCTACCGTGTCGTCGTAGACTTCAAGGACATGGGCAAGCAGGAAATCGAGCAGATGGCCAAGTTCCAGCCCAAGGGCGGCAATCTGCTGGAAATCCGTGGCCTTGCCGGGACCTCGATCGACGATGCCATCCATGCCGGCATCCTCGAAGGTGTCGCCGCCCATCCCGAGTTCAAGATCGTCGGTTCGGTGACCGGCGACTGGGACCAGACGACAGCGCAGAAGGCGGTGGCAACCATCCTGCCGTCGCTGCCCGACATCGTCGGCGTCGTCGACCAGGGCGGTGACGGTTACGGCGCGGCCCAGGCCTTCGCCGCCGCCGGCAAGCCGCGCCCGACCATCATCATGGGCAACCGCCAGGACGAGCTGCAGTGGTGGAAGGAGCAGAAGGACAAGGACGGCTACCAGACCTGGTCGGCTTCGATCGCGCCCGGCGTGTCGTCGCTCGCCTTCTGGGTGGCGCAGCAGGTGCTCGACGGCCGCACCGACATTCCGCACGATCTGCTGGTGCCGTATCTGGCCTTCACACAGGACGATTTCGAGGCCGAGCTGCCGAAGATCCCCAAGGGCGGCGTCGCCAGCCACGAATACACGCAGGAAGACGCGATCGCGGCCATCAAAGCCAACATCAAGTGAGCCTTGAACAAGCGTTGCCCTCCGGATCATCGAGCGGATATCGTTGAGCATGCCTGAAGGGAACGCTGACATCATCAGACTGAACGGCGCCGAAAAGCATTTCGGCGCCGTTCGCGCGCTGGGCGGCGTCGATTTCCATGTCGGCCCCGGCGAGTGCGTTGGTCTCGTCGGCCACAATGGCGCCGGCAAATCGACGCTGATGCACATGGTGGCTGGCACGCTGGTGCCCGACAGTGGCAAGATCGGCGTGCATGGCGACACCGAGGACAACTACTCGGTGTCGCGGGCGCAGCAGCTCGGCATACGCTGCGTCTTCCAGGAACTGTCGCTGTGCCCCAACCTCAGCGTCGCCGAGAACACGCGCATCAACCACGCGTCGCTGCGCGGCTTCGGCTGGCGGCGCAAGGCGGCGGATCTGATCGCCGCCAAGCTCGACGAGATCTTTCCGGGCCACAGCATTTCGGCGTCCGATATTGTCGGCGATCTGTCGATCGGCCGGCGCCAGATGGTGGAAGTGGCGCGCGCCTTCACCGTCACTCAGGATCGGCTCGACCTCGTCATCCTCGACGAGCCGACATCGTCGCTCGATGCGCATACGGCGGGCCAGCTGCTGGCCTTCGTGCGCCGCTTCGTCGCCGGCGGCAAAAGCTGCATCCTGATCTCGCATGTGCTGGGTGAGGTGCTGCGCAACGCCGATCGCATCGTGGTGATGCGCGACGGCAAGGTGGTTGTCGCCGACGCCGCCAGTGCCTTCGACCGCGACCGGCTGGTGACGGCGATGGGCGGAGCGGAGGCGCGCCAGAAGATCGCGGCGCAAATCGCGGCTGCCAAGCCCGCCGCCAGTCCGCTACGGGTCCGGGCGCGGCCCGCCGCGCAGAAGGACGGCACCGACCTCGTCGCCTGCGCCGGCGAGATCATCGGCCTTGCCGGTCTGGCGGGACACGGCCAGACCGATCTGCTGCTGGCGATCTTCACTGCTGCATCGCGCGCCCGGGCCGGTATCGAGGTGACCGCACCGGTGGCGCTGGTCGCCGGCGACCGCCAGTCGGACGGCATTTTTCCGCAATGGTCGATCGCTGAGAACATCGGCATCCGCTCGCTGGCGCGGTTGCGCAGCGGGCTGCTGATCTCGCCGCAGCGCGAGGCCGAGCTCGCCGCATTCTGGCAGAAGAAGATCGGCATCCGCACGCCCGATATGAACAACAACATTTTCTCGCTGTCGGGCGGCAACCAGCAGAAGGCGCTGTTTGCCCGCGCGCTCGGCTCGGACGCGCAGATCGTGCTGATGGACGACCCGATGCGCGGCGTCGATATCGGCACTAAGCTGGAGGTCTATGACCTCGTGCGCGAAGAGGCTGCCCGAGGCCGCACCTTCCTCTGGTACACCACGGAAACCGAAGAGCTCGACAATTGCGATCACATCTATGTCTTCAAGAACGGCCGCATCGTCGCCAATCTGCGCCGCGACGAGTTGACCGAAGAGAAGATCATCCAGTCCTCATTCGGCGATGCGGCCTGAGATGACGGCCGCCAGCCTCGACACCGCCGCCAGGACGTCCGCCGAGCGAGGCGCACTGGCCCGTGCCCGTCTGTTGCGCGGGCTGCTGCCGGCGCTGTCGCTGGCGCTGGTGCTGCTCGCCATCGCCTGGCTCAACCCGCGCGCCATCAGCTATTTCGGGTTCAGCCTGATGCTCAATTTGGCGATCCCGATCGCGCTGGCGACCATCGCGCAGATGTTCGTTATCGCCGGAAACGAGCTCGACCTGTCGATCGGTACTTTCGTCGGCTTCGTCGGCTGTGTCACGGCGACCTGGCTGAAGGACGCGCCGCTCATCGGCGTGATGATCCTGCTCGGGTCGATAGGCGTCTATGCGCTGCTCGGCGCGCTGATCCATCTGCGCAATTTGCCTTCGATCGTGGTGACGCTCGGCATGAGTTTCGTCTGGCAGGGGCTTGCCATTCTCGTCTTGCCCAAACCGGGCGGCAAGGCGCCGGACTGGCTGCTCGGGCTGATGGCGTTCAAGCCGCCCTTCATTCCGTTCCCGATCATCGCCGCGCTGCTGATCGGCCTCATCGTTCATTTCGGCCTGATGCGCACTTCCTATGGCGTGATCCTGCGCGGCTCCGGCGGCAATCCGGCGGCACTCGGCCGCGCCGGCTGGTCGCTGCTCAAGACCAAGATCGTGCTGTTTGCGCTGGCCGGTCTGTTCGGCGTGCTGTCCGGCATGGCGCTGATCGGCATCACCACCTCGGCCGACGCCAATATCGGCAATGGCTACACGCTGCTGGCGATCGCCGGCGTCATCCTCGGCGGCGGCGAATTCGTCGGCGGCCGGGTGTCGCCGATAGGTGCTGTGATCGGCGCGCTGACGCTGGCGCTGGCGGCCTCGCCGCTGCTCACCTTCATGCACATTCCACCCGATTGGCAGGTTGCCGCCAACGGCGCCATCCTCATCATCGTGCTGGCGGCGCGGGTGCTGATCAGCCGCAAGGAGAGGTGAGCGATGACATCGGTGAAATCGCTGCTCGCCAAACCCTGGATCTGGTCGTTCATTGGCGCGCTTCTGGTGTGGCTGGCGACGATCGCCTTCACCGGCGGTTATGGCGCCGGCGGCATGGTGACGGCGGCCCTGTCGCTGGCGGTGTTCACCGTCATTGTCGGCGTCGGCCAGATGTTCGTCATCACACTCGGCCCGGGCAATGTCGACCTGTCGCTGCCGGCCAATATCGGCCTTGCCAGCGCCGTCGCGATGAAAGTGATGGACGGCAATGATTCCATGATCGTGGTCGGGCTGCTGGCGGCGCTTGCCTGCGGGGCGGCGATCGGCGCCGCCAACTATCTGCTGATCTGGGCGCTGCGCATCCCGCCGATCATCGCCACGCTGTCGGCCAGCTTCATCATCCAGTCGATCGACATCAGCTACGGACGCGGCTTGCAGATCAAGCCGCCGCCGGGCTTCGCCGATTTCGCCAACCGGCAGATACTCGGCATTCCGGTGCTGGCCATCCTCACCGTGCTGTTCACCATCGGTGCGGCCATCGCCCTGCAGCGCATGATCTATGGCCGCTCGGTGCTGGCGATCGGCCAGAATATCCGCGCCGCCTGGCTCGCCGGCGTCAATGTCGGCCGCATCCGTTTCCTCACCTACACGCTGTCTGGTGCGCTCGGCGGCATCGACGGCGCGCTGCTCGCCGGCTATTTCCGTGGCGCCAATGTCGATATCGGCAATGAGTATCTGCTGGCCTCGATCGCGGTCGTCGTCATCGGCGGCACGTCGGTCGCCGGCGGCAAGGCCAATGTGCCCGGGGTCTGGGGCGCGGCGCTGTTCCTGGTGCTGCTTTTGACCATGCTCAACACGTTTGGGGTGAGTGCCGGGGTGCGATTGCTGCTCACGGGGCTGATCATTGTCGGGGTGATCACGGCGGCGGGCGGGCAGAAGGCGCCGCGGTAGGCTCCGCCTTCGTCGTCCCAGGCCTGTAATCATTGTGCCAGGCCGACATCCGGTTCCAATCGGCGTCATAGCGCTGTAAATCCCGTTCGCGCGGCCACGGCCGCTGAATAGCGCTGGGAGGTTTGCGTGTCCGATTTCGTGAAGGTCAGCCGCCACGGCGATGTCGCCGTCGTCACCATCGACAACCCGCCGGTCAACGCGCTGAGCTTCCATGTCCGCGAGCCGCTGATGCAGGCGCTGGTTGAGTTGCGCGACGATGCTTCGGTTGCCGCCATCGTCATTGCATGCGCCGGCCGGACCTTTGTCGCTGGCGCCGACATCACCGAATTCGGCAAGCCGATGCAGCAGCCGGAGCTGCGCGCCATCGTGGCGACGCTGGAAACCATCGCCAAGCCAACGCTAGCCGCCATCCACGGCACCGCCCTCGGCGGCGGGCTGGAGCTGGCGCTCGGCTGCCATTTCCGTATCGCCGACGTCGGCGCCAAGCTCGGCCTGCCGGAAGTCAAGCTCGGCCTGTTGCCGGGCGGTGGCGGCACGGTACGGCTGCCGCGCCTTGTCGGCGCGACGAAGGCGCTCAGGATGATCGTCTCCGGTACGCCGATCGGCGCGACCGAGGCGCATGAAGCCGGCCTCGTCGACGCTGTCTTCGATGGCGATCTGGCCACGCATGCCGTGAACTTCGCTGGGGAAATCGCCCGCAAGGGTGGCCCCTTCACGCCGGTGCGTGATCGCAATCAGGGACTCAAGGAGACCGACCTGGCGGCTTTCGACGCCGAGGCTGCGGATCTTGCCAGGAAAGCGCGCGGGCTCGAGGCGCCGATCGCCTGCGCGCAGTCGGTGCGCAATGCCGTCACGCTGCCCTTCGATGCGGCGCTGGCGGCGGAACGTGCGTTGTTCGTGAAACTGGTCGGCAGCGACCAGTCGCGGGCGCAGCGGCATTTGTTCTTCGCCGAACGTGAGGCGGCAAAGGTTTCGGGAAAAGACATCGTCAAACGCAGGATTGCCCGCGTCGGCGTCATCGGCGCCGGCACGATGGGCGGCGGCATCGCCATGGCCTTCGCCAATGGCGGCTATCCCGTGACTTTGCTGGAAACCAGCCATGAGGCATTGCAGCGCGGCTTGGCGACGATCGACAGAAACTACTCGGTGTCCGTCACGCGCGGTTCGCTAAGCGAAGTCGCCAAGCGCGAGCGGCTCGCCCAGTTCAAGGGCTCCACCGATTATGCCGATCTCGCCGATTGCGACCTGATCGTAGAGGCGGTGTTCGAGGACATGGCGGTCAAGAAGGAGGTGTTCGGCAAGCTCGAAGCGGTGGCCAAACCGGGCGCGATCCTCGCCACCAACACCTCCTATCTCGACATCAACGAAATCGCCGCCTCGACCTCGCGGCCGCAGGACGTGCTCGGCCTGCATTTCTTCTCGCCGGCCAATGTCATGAAGCTCCTGGAGATCGTGCGCGCCGACAAGACCGCGCCCGATGCGCTGGCGACCGTCGTCGACCTGGCGCGGCGGATCGGCAAGGTGGCCGTTGTCGTCGGCGTCTGCCACGGCTTCGTCGGCAACCGCATGCTGGCCGCGCGCGGCTCGGAATCGGAAGCGCTTCTTCTGGAAGGCGCGACGCCCAGCCAGATCGACCAGGTCTTCACCGATTTCGGCTGGCCGATGGGGCCTTTCCAGATGGGCGATCTCGCCGGTCTCGACATTGGCTGGCGCAACCGCAAGGCGCGTGGCCTGTCGGCCGTGATCGCCGACACGCTGTGCGAACAGGGGCGTTTCGGCCAGAAGACCGGCCGGGGTTTTTACCTTTACGAGGCTGGCGCGCGTACACCAGTGCCGGATCCCGAGGTTGAAGCGCTGATCCGCGACAAGGCCGCGGAGAAGGGCATCGTGCCGCGCGCGATCAGTGCGGAGGAAATCATCGAGCGCACGCTTTACCCCCTGGTCAACGAGGGCGCCAAGATCCTTGAGGAAGGCATAGCGGCCCGTGCGTCCGACATCGATGTCGTCTGGGTCAATGGCTACGGCTTTCCCATCGGCAAGGGCGGGCCGATGTTCTGGGCTGGCCTCGAAGGCCCGGCCAGGATCATCGAGCGGCTCGAGTACTGGCATCAACGGACAGGCAAGGACGTGTTCAAGCCGGCGCCCCTGCTGAAGCGGATGGTCGAGACCGGGTCGTGGAACGGCGACGCGATAGCCTGATCAATCGTCATGGGCAATCCACCCAATTGTCGAGGTCTGCGCTGCCCCTCATCGCCCTGCCGGGCGTTCGTTGTTCGAAAAGCCAAGCAGTTGGCTTTTCGTCCGCTGCGCGGACCACGCCTCGACTCCCCGTATAGTGACGGGGAGAAGGGGCTCGCGATAACCTCGTCGCCTGTCTTGCAACGTTGGACATTGGCGAAACCGGTAATTACTGCGCCCCTCTCCCCGTCCCTATACGGGGAGAGGATGCCGGCAGGCAGGTGAGGGGCAGCGCCGGCGTTCGCAAAAAAGTGACGCGAATTCGAAATCCGAAGCGATTGCCCAGGTAAGCGGCGGGGGCGAAGTAGCTACCTTATCCGCGCGTCGATGATCTCGACGAAACGTGCGAACAGGCCAGCCTGCGACTTGATCTTGAGCTTGCGGTAGATGTTGCGGCGATGGACCTTCACGGTTCCCGGCACGATGCGCATGGCCCTGGCGATCGATTCCGTCGAATGCCCCTGCAGCACAAGGTCGACGACATGTTTTTCGCGCGGCGTCAGCGACAGGCTCTGCCAGATGTGGGCGCGGTCGAACTCGTTGACCGGAGTGGTTGTCTCGTCCTGCTGCGCCTCTGCCGGTTCGTCGGCCGGAAGGGCGGGCCAGCGCAGCCTGGCGAAGCTGATCACCGCCGGCGCCATGTCGCGCAGCAATCTGGCATCGGCGGTGCCGAACGGGCCTGAAGCGCGCAGCCGCATCAGTGAGAGCACCAGCGCATCCTTGCCCGGTAACGGCACGAAGAAGCCGACCTCCTCGGCCAGCCTGGTCTGGCTGTAGTAGGAGCGGAAATACTCGCTGGCATAGAAGCGGTCCGGCGCCAGTTCGCGCATGCGCCAGAACCCTTCCTTGCGCTCGACCGCCGCGTGATGGAACGGGTCGAGCAGATAGGGTCCCTCCTGGTAGAGCGCGACGAAGACGTGGCTTTCGGCCGGCGAGAAGGTTTCGAACAGCAGCGGCGGGCGCGCCGCGCCGCGATAGCCGAACACCACGCAGTGGTCGAAGCTGACATGGAGCCGCAGCCAATCGACCAGCGCATTGCCGAACAGGTCGCCACTGGTCTCCCGCGTCGCCGCGACGAGCGTGGCGAGCTGGCTGTATTCGTCGCTGCGGGACAATCTATACCCCCTTAAACGAGAAAATAGATCAGATATACCACCTGAGAGGTATATACTAGCCGCCATTGGCTCTGGTAGCGTCCCGATATTGCCCTGTTGCTGGAGCCATCAGCCTTGACCGCAGTGCCGGACATCGAGTTTCGCGGCGTCACCAAGCGCTATGGCGCGGTGACCGCGGTCAGCGGCATCGATCTCGCTGTCCCGCCCTCCGCCTTTGTCGCGTTGCTCGGGCCGTCCGGCTGCGGCAAGACCACCTGCCTGCGCATGATCGGCGGCTTCGAGCAGCCGAGCGAAGGCCGGGTGTTCATTCGCGGCCAGGACATGGCCGGCACGCCGCCCTACCGGCGGCCGGTCAACATGGTGTTCCAGCAATACGCGCTGTTTCCGCATCTCGATGTCGAGGACAATGTCGCCTACGGGCTGCGCCAGGCGCGGCCAAGGCTGTCTTCGCGCGAGATCGCCTCAAGAGCGGGCGAGGCGCTCGAAATGGTGCGGCTCGCCGGCTATGGCCGCCGCAAGATCCACGAACTGTCGGGCGGCCAGCAGCAGCGTGTGGCGCTGGCACGAGCCCTGGTCAACAAGCCGGCGGTGCTCTTGCTCGACGAGCCGCTGGCTGCGCTCGACAAGAAGCTGCGCACCGACATGCAGATCGAGCTGCAGAACCTGCAGCGCGAGATCGGCATCACCTTCGTGCTGGTCACGCACGACCAGGAGGAAGCGCTGTCGATGAGCGATTTCGTCTGCGTCATGAACGGCGGCCGCATCGTCCAGCTCGGGCAGCCGAGCGAGATCTATGACGAACCGGCCGATTTGTTCGTCGCCGATTTCGTCGGCAAGACCAACCTCTTGAGCGGTACCGTCGCCGGACATTCGGGCGATCTGGTGGAGGTGGCGCTTGCCGACGGCACCGTCATTGCAGCGCGCAAGCGCACCGCCCTGCAGCAAGGTGAGGCCGTTTCGGTCAGCCTTCGTCCTGAATCGCTCAGCCTTGGCGCTCAGACGGGCGGCCCTTTCAAGGGCATCGTCCGCAACCGAATTTTCCTCGGCTCGACAGCGGAATACGCGATCGAGGTCCAGGGCATCGGAACGCTGCTGGCCAAGGCCGATCACCTGATCGGCCACGGCAATCTCTTCAAGCCGGGTGAACCCGTCGCCATCGGCTTTGCCTCCGGAACGCCGCTGGCGTTTGCGGAGACCAAGAACAACGGGGCCAACCAGAGGGTAGATAAACATGTCGAAATCATATCGTGACGGACTGCCGATAAGTTCCGAGAAATTCGTCGACCAGTTGATGCGCCTCAAGCGCGGCTCGATCGGCCGCCGCGACTTCCTCGGCCTTACCGGCCTTGGCATTGCCACGGCGGTGATGGCGCGCGAGATCGGCATCATGCCGACACCGGCCTTCGCCGCGGAAAGCCTTGGCGACCGCATGTCGATCGCCACCTGGCCGAACTATCATGATCCGGCGACCTTCGAGAACTTCAAGAAGGACACCGGCGTCGCCGTCGAGGTCAATGTGTTCGGCTCCAATGAGGAGATGCTGGCCAAGCTGCAGGCCGGAGCCTCGGGCTGGAGCCTGTTCGTGCCGACCAACTACACGATTTCCACCTACAAGAAACTCGGCATCATCGAGCCGCTGGAGATGGCGAAGCTGCCGAATTTCGACGGCTCGCAGCAAGATCCCCGCTTCACTGGGGAAGGCACGATCGATGCGGTGACCTATGCGGTGCCGAAGAACTGGGGCACCACCGGCTTTGCCGTCAACACGAAGAAGCTGACCAAGCCGATGACCACCTGGAAGGAGTTCTGGGATACCGCCATGGCCGAAGGCGACAGCCGCACCATGGTGCACGACTACCAGCTGACCACGATCGGCAATGCGCTGAAATATTACGGCTATTCGTTCAACTCGTTGAAGCAAGACGAGCTCGCCAAGGCGGAGGAACTGCTGCTCAAGGTCAAGCCGCATCTGTTCGCGGTCTCCTCCGACTACCAGCCGGGCATGCGCGCCGGCGACGCCTGGATGACGATGTGCTGGACGAACGATGGCGCGCAGTTGCATCGCGACATTCCCGAGATCGCCTATGTGCTGGGCAAGGAAGGCGGCGAGATCTGGACCGATTTCTACGCCATTCCGAAAGATGCGCCGAACAAGCCGGCCGGCTACGCCCTGCTCAACTACCTGATGAACCCGCAGGTGGCGGTGAAGGAGCATCTGGCCAATGGTGCGCCGTCGACCGATGCGCGGGTCAACAAGCTGCTGCCCAAGGAAGTGCTCGACAATCCGATCCTCTATCCGGCGGCCGACCTGTTGACGCCGCTGGAATTCGGCGCGGCGGCAACGCTGACAGATCCCGGCCGCGCAGAGCTGATGGCGCGCTTCAAGTCGGCCTGAGGGGCGGTCTGGCGCGGACAATTGACCGGCGGGCATATGTCCGCCGGTATCGGGGCGGTTTTCAATGCGCGGCAATAGATTTCGTCACAACCTCACGACCGCCATGCTGCTCGGTCCGGCGACCGCGTGGCTGGTGGTGTTTCTGGTGCTGCCATTCATTGCCATCGCGGTGTTCAGCGTCGGCGAACGGGCGCCGGAAGGCGGCTATCAAGCGGCTTTCACCTTCGCGCAATATGCCAATCTTCCGGCGCGGGCGGCTGCCTTCTGGAACACGATGGTGCTGGCGCCGATAGGGGCGCTCGCCTGTCTGCTCGTCGCTTATCCCGTTGCTTATTATCTTGCTCTGCGCGCACCGCAGCGCTGGCGGCTGATCCTGCTGGCGCTAGTCGTCATTCCGTTCTGGACCAGCCTTTTGATGCGGACCTATGCCTGGATGTATATCCTGGGCGGGCGCGGCATCCCGGCTCTGCTGTCCTATATCGGTTTCGAGGATATCAGGCTGATCAACACGCCGGGCGCGGTGCTGCTCGGCATCGTCTATGGCTACCTGCCGCTGATGATCCTGCCGATCTATGTCAGCCTTGAGCGGCTCGACCGCCGGCTGCTGGAAGCCTCCGCCGATCTCGGCGCGACGCCGCTCTCGACCTTCCTCGGCGTGACCCTGAAACTGTCGCTGCCGGGCGTGATGACCGGCTTCTCGCTGGTCATGATCCTGCTGCTGGGCGAATATCTGATCCCGACGCTGCTTGGCGGCGGCAAGGTGTTCTTTATCGGCAATGCGCTGGTCGACCTGTTCCTGCAATCGCGCAACTGGCCGTTCGGTTCGGCCATCGCGATCACGCTGGTGCTGGTTTCGGTGGTGGTGCTGATTGCCGCCAATCGCATTTCGACCCGGGTTTCGGGCGCCCGCCGGGTGGATTTGATCTGATGCGCGCCTTCGTCATTGTGGTGTTCGCCTTCCTCTATCTGCCGATCGCACTGGTCGTGCTGTTCTCCTTCAACGCCGGCCACCATGCCAGCGAGTTCACCGGCTTTTCGGTGCAATGGTACGGCAAGGCGCTGGCGAACCCGTTCCTGGTCGAAGCGCTGAAGAACAGCCTGTTCATCGCCACCACCAGCGCCTTGCTGGCGGCGTTGTGCGGCACTGCGGCGGCACTCGGCCTGGCGCGCGTCGGCATCAGAACACGCGCGGTCTTCGATGCGCTTCTGGGCGCCGCGATCGTCGTTCCGGGCGTCGTCATCGGCATTTCGACACTGGTCGCGCTCGTCCAGCTGTTCACGGTCGTCAATCCGTTCCTCGCCTCGATCTGGCCCGACGACCAGCCGCCGCGCCTGGCGCTCGGCTACGGCTCGATCATCGCGGCGCACGGCCTGTTCTCCATGGCGCTGGTGACGATGATCGTCGGCACGCGTCTCGGCAGCCTCGACCGCAATCTGGTCGAGGCGTCGAGCGATCTCTACGCCACGCCATTGACGACGTTCCGCTCGATCGTGCTGCCGCAGATCATGCCGGCCGTCGTTGCCGGTTTCCTGCTCGCCTTCACCTTCTCCTTCGACGATTTCATTGTGGCCTTCTTCGTCGCCGGGGCGCAGACGACGCTGCCGATCTATGTCTTCGCGTCGATCCGGCGCGGCGTGACGCCGGAGATCAACGCCATCGCGACGATCGTGCTCGTCGCTTCCGTGCTGCTTGTGGTGCTTGCCCAATGGCAATTGCGCCAGCGCAAGCCGTCGAACTGAAAGTCGCATCATGATCCTCAAAGACCGCATCGCCGTCGTGACCGGCGCCGGCTCCGGCATCGGGCGCGCCGGCGCCATGATCATGGGCAGGGAAGGCGCGGTGGTCGTCATCGCCGACAGGGATCAGGCCGCCGGCGAAGCAACGGCTTCGGACATAAGGGCAGTGGGCGGGCAGGCCGAGGCGATCGCCACTGACGTCGCGGACGATGGGGCGCTGGAAAAGCTCATTGCCGGCACGATCGAGAGGCACAGGCGCATCGACATCCTGCACAATCACGCCGGCATCCAGGTCGGCGGAACGCTGACCGAGGTCGAGGTCGGCGGCATGGACGCGTCATGGCGGGTCAATGTGCGGGCGCAGTTCCTGGCGGCCAGGATGGTCATGCCGTCGATGGTCGCACGAGGCGGTGGTGTCATCCTCAATACCGCCTCCAATTCGGGCGTGTTCTACGACCGCGAGATGATCGCTTACGCCACTTCCAAACACGCGGTAGTGGCAATGACGCGGCAGATGTCGCTCGACTATGCCCGGCACAATGTCCGCGTCAACGCGCTCTGCCCGGGCTGGGTCGACACGCCGTTCAACGAACCGTTCATCGCCCAGATGGGCGGACGCGAGGCGATCGAAACCTATGTCCGCACCAAGATTCCGATGGGACGCTGGGCCAGCGCCGATGAGATCGCGGAAGCGATCCTGTTCCTCGTCTCCGACCGCTCATCCTTCATGACCGGCCAGGCGCTGGTAATCGACGGCGGTGAAAGTATCGGCTGAGACTTGTGCTTTCTTTATCAATTGCCCTGTTTCAAAGCCTTTCCGATATACCACGTCACGACTTTCACCCATGCCGCTGGATTCCGGCAGGACTATAGTCCTGCCGGCATGGGACTTCAGTGCCATCGCCGTTCAAGAGCGCTGATTCGTGTTTAATATCAGATGGTTATGCTTCGGGCTGATCGGCAGATCGCGTATTGAGACAGCATTTGTCTAAAGTTTACTCTGTACAATTAGCGATTTCTCATAGGACGGTCACTAGCGGTCGGGCCAGGTGACGATTCCCGAGGAGATTACCATGACAAACCGGAAAACTCTGTTCGCGGCGCTTGCCGCATTGGCGCTTCTGGCGTCTCCGGCGCTCGCCGGAGCCGGCGGCAACGGGCACGGCGGCGGCAATGGCGGTGGCGCCTTTGCGCTTGGCGGCATCGTGTCTGTTTCGGTGGGCGGCAGCGGCAGCGCGGCCGGCAACGGAGACGAGGTCACCTATAACATCGCAAACGCCAAGGTCACGACGCGCGGCACCGATTCCATCGGCATCCTCGCCCAGTCGGTGGGCGGCGGCGGCGGCAATGGCGGCTTCGCTCTCGGTGGCGCGGGTCTCGTGGCTGTCGGCGTCGGCGGCGCGGCTGGGTCAGGCGGCTTCGCCGGGAAAGTCGACGTCACCAACGGCGG
>NZ_RZPQ01001100.1:0-1371 GCF_003999135.1 Mesorhizobium sp. M7A.F.Ca.CA.004.06.1.1
GCGCGCCAACGAGCTTGCCCGCCGCTGGCTGGAAAGCTACGAGGCGCCGCATCTCGATCCGAGCATCGACGAAGCGTTGAAGGACTTCATCGCCAAGAAGAAGGGGTCGATGCCCGACGCCTTCACTTGAAAGGAGCCCGAATCAGGCGGGGCTAAAGTCGCCAACATCATCCACAAGGAAGTCTGGCGGAGCGCGTTCTCCGATCCGGTCAAGAAGGAATGATTGCGCGTCGCGGCATGATCGAGGAGATCACGGCCGCGCTTGGCGCCAACGGCCTCATCCTGCGCGGCGGCTTTGTGTTCCCTGGCGACGAGGATGCTCCACATGGCACCTCGGGCGCGCCAGCAAGGTCCGTGCTGCTGGTGGGGCAGGCGGGGGGGGCGCCTTGGCCGCATTTCCTGCGCTGGCGCGAAAACCAGCCACGGACAATCGCCGATCCGCTCGACAACTGGTCGCGGCAGGTCATTGGCGCCGTGGCCAATGAATTCCAAGCCCGTGCGGTTTCGCCTTCCGACAAACCCTATCTTCCGTTCCAGCAATGGGCGATGCGGGCCGAGGGTTTAAAACCGTCGCCGCTCGGCATCCTCATGCATCCGCAATACGGGCTTTGGCATGCCTATCGCGGTGCGCTGCTGTTCGAGGACGAGATCGCGCTTCCGGAGCAGGGCAAGGCGATCCACCTTTGCGACACCTGTGTCGAGAAACCTTGCCTGAGATACTGTCCGGTCGATGCCTATTCCACGGAAGGATTCGCCTACCAGTCCTGTCTGGCGCATGTGCGAGGAGCGAAGGGCGAGCCGTGCCGCAGCGGCGGCTGCCTTGACCGCAATGCCTGCCCCTATGGCATCGCCTATCGCTATCCGGCTGAGATCCAGGCGTTTCACATGGCAAGCTTTGCGTCAGCCGCCGACTGATCGGCGCCATAGCTTGGTGAGTTTCTATCTCATGGTAGTGAGTCAGTTTGAAATCTAAGCTTTGAATATCTCAGCTAGGAGTTCGATAGCCCGCTCCTGAGTCAACTCTGGATCCCAAGGATCGGATACAGAGATTGCCTCACGCTGGCGATCATCAATCTTAGGTCCCAACACCTGATAATATACATCGCGAATAATCGGGAGGAATTTGGCCTGGAATTGATTGAGTTCGGCCTTGCTCCGCTCTTGATGGAGAAAACTGACGGCGTGAGCCAATAGGAACTCTAACTTGGCGAATTCGGTAGGATCGAAATCATAGCTCTTCATGGCGGCGGCATAGCATATTGAAGTCAAGCTGTCCGCTTCTTGTAAGGGCCGCGCAGCACCGGCTTCTCAATTTCCTTCACTTCGATCAGCGCAACAATGTCACCAATCTCGCAAAGCTTTCATGATAGG